>JAUVKN010000014.1 GCA_030596245.1 Bacteroidia bacterium
AAAAACTAAATATTTTTTCCTAAACAGTTAGGGGTTAGAGGTTAATGGTCTGTTAGTTAGTTAGTTAGTTAGTTAGTTAGTTAGAGAATTTCGAAAACTGATATTTAAAGTTTGGGAAAATGGAATATTTATTAGGAAACAAAGAGTATTTTCCGGGGATCGGGAGGATCAAGTACGAAGGCAGAGATTCGGATAATCCGCTGGCCTTTAAATTCTATGATGAGAACAAAGTGGTCGGCGGAAAGACCATGAAAGAACAGATGCGTTTTGCCATTGCCTATTGGCACACCTTCTGTGGTACTGGTGAGGATCCTTTTGGTCCGGGTACCCAGATCTTTCCATGGGCCACAGGTAATAACGCCATCGACAGGGCCAGGAACAAGATGGATGCGGCCTTCGAATTTATCACCAAAGTAGGTGCCCCCTACTATTGTTTCCATGATATTGATGTGGTTTCGGAAGGAGATTCAGTAGGTGAATATGAATCCAACTTGCAGACCATGGTTGAGTATTCCAGGCAGAAGCAGACCGATTCCGGTGTAAAACTACTATGGGGTACAGCCAATGTCTTCTCCAACCCGAGGTACATGAATGGTGCAACTACCAATCCGGACTTCAATGTACTTCCCTGGGTAGCCACTCAGGTGAAGAATGCACTGGACGCCACCATTGCTCTGGGGGGTGAGAATTATGTTTTCTGGGGTGGACGTGAAGGTTATATGTCACTGCTGAATACCGACATGAAGCGAGAACAGGAACACCTGGCTCAATTCCTTCATATGGCCAAAGATTATGCTCGCAGCAAAGGATTTACCGGACCATTCCTCATCGAGCCAAAACCCATGGAACCCACCAAACACCAGTATGATTTCGATACTGCAACAGTAATTGGCTTCCTGAACAAGTATGGATTGGCAGGAGATTTCAAAATGAACATTGAAGTGAACCACGCCACACTGGCGGGTCATACCTTTCAGCATGAGCTACAGGTGGCAGTGGACAATGATCTGTTCTGCTCCATCGATGCCAATCGTGGCGACTATCAGAACGGATGGGATACGGACCAGTTTCCCATCAATCTTTATGAACTGATTGAATCTATGCTGGTCATCGTAGATGGTGGTGGATTCACATCAGGAGGAATCAATTTCGATGCCAAGACCCGCCGCAACAGCACCGATATGGAGGATATTTTCATCGCGCATATTGCAGGCATGGACACCTTTGCCAGGGCCTTTGAGATCACTTTGGAGCTGCTGGAAAATTCATCCTACAAGAAGATGAAAACTGACCGCTATGCATCCTTTGATACAGATTTTGGAGCCAAATTCGAAAATGGAGAATTATCACTTGAGCAACTGAGTGAACTGGCAAAAATCAATGGTGAGCCCAATCAGATCTCCGGAAAACAGGAACTCTACGAAGCGATTATCAATCAATATATTAAATAAAGAACTATGAACAATCAATCCCAATCCCGCTCCATCCCCCCTGTGATATTTGCACTTACCCTGGTAGCAACACTGGGTGGCCTGTTGTTTGGATACGATACTGCTGTAATTAATGGTGCAACTGATGCCCTCCGGCAATTTTTTATTACGCCACTTGAAAGCGATCCGGTGCTGGCCACCGCTACCATTATTCAATTCAGGGGAATCGTTACGATTTGTTTGGTGATCGTGGTTGCACTGATCACCAGTTTTTTAATCAAACTGTTTGGGAAAAAAAGAGGACTGCTCTTTAGCGGGATTCTCTGGGTAATTGGGATTATTGTTATCTATTTCTTCTTTCTAAAAGGGGAAAATGTACTTACCGAATCGCTGGGTAATTCCATCAAAGGATTTACCATCTCCAGTGCCCTTGTGGGTTGTATCATTGGAGGGTCTCTGGGTGGCTATATAAGTCAGAGTATAGGCCGGAAGCGGGGATTGATGCTGGCTGCCATCCTATTCCTGATCTCAGCACTGGGCTCAGCCATGCCGGAGAAGCTCAATTTCATGGGCCTGGCTACCATCAGCTCATTTATTTTTTACCGGGTACTTGGAGGAATTGGCGTTGGATTGGCCTCCATGCTTTCACCCATGTACATTGCTGAAATCGCTCCAGCCAACATTCGCGGGAAACTGGTTTCATGGAACCAGTTTGCCATAATTTTTGGTATGTTGGTGGTCTACTTTGTGAACTACTCCATAGCGAAGGGCGAGGCAGCCGAATGGATCAATTCCACAGGGTGGAGGTGGATGTTTGGTTCAGAAACCATTCCGGCCACACTCTTCCTGCTTCTGCTATTTTTCATACCGGAATCGCCACGATACCTGGTGTTGAAACAACAGGAGAACAAAGCACTTGCATTGCTTCGCAAAATCAATCCTTCCCGGGCGGAGCAAGTACTATTGGATGTGAAAGAGTCGCTGAAAGATACAAAGACGCCCTGGCTCTCTTATGGCGGATTGATCATCGTGATTGGTATCCTGCTATCGGTATTTCAACAATTTGTCGGGATCAATGTAGTTCTCTACTATGCCGGGGATATTTTCAGAAGTACGGGTTCTGGCAACGACTCTTCCCTTTTGCAAACCATCATTGTTGGATTGGTAAATATGACCTTTACCGTGGTGGCCATCTTCACAGTAGATCGCTTCGGGCGTAAGCCTTTGATGCTGATTGGTGCCCTGGCCATGGCAGTTAGCATGTTTGCCCTCGGATTGTCCTTCTACCTTGACAAAATGGGAATACTCTCCCTGATCTTTATGCTCATGTATACCGCTGCTTTTGCCATGAGCTGGGGACCGGTGACTTGGGTGCTACTTTCAGAAATATTCCCTAATAGCATCAGGGGAGCCATGTCCATCGCTGTTGCATCCCAGTGGATTGCCAACCTGATAATATCCTGGACATTCCCAATCATGAACGAGAGTACGTTGTTGACCAAACTGTTCAATCATGGATTCTCCTACTGGATTTACGGAGTGATGGGGTTATTGGCAGCATGGTTTGTATTGAAGCTGGTGCCTGAAACCAAAGGAAAAACTTTGGAGGAGATAGAGACTATCTGGAAAAGATAAGGTTTGAAAAAATGAAAAAACTAACCGCAACATTAAGTTCGATCTTTTTCATACTATCGGTGTTGGTACTTTTTAACTGCTCCGGACCGGAAGAAACTTCTGAAGCTGTAAAATTCTATATTGGTTCTTCAGACGGGAGCCTGGAGTACTCTATCTTTCTGTGTGAGATGGACCCGGTAAAGGGCGAATTTGCGGTCCTGGATTCCTTCACCGGAGCAAAAGGTCCCTCATATCTGGCTTTTTCACCTGACAGGAGCCACCTCTACACCATTAACAAAGAGATCTCGGATACATCCTTGAGAAACATGACATTAAGCTCCTTCAGCATCAACAAGGAGACCCATCAACTGGAGTTTCTGAACAGTCAGTCCAGTGAAGGTGGAGGCCCGTGCCATGTACATTGCAGTAAAAAAGGGACTTTCCTCTTCACATCCAACTATAGTAGTGGAAGTGTGGCTGCTTTTCCAATATCGGATTTGGGTGAGATTCAACCAGCCTCCAGCGTAGTTCAAAGCAGCGGTACGGGTCCCATTGAGAATCGTCAGGGGGGACCACATACTCATTATGTCTCGCTGGATCTGAAAGAGAATTACCTGTTGTCGCCCGATCTTGGTACTGACAAGGTACTGATTTATGAATTTGATCATGACTCGGGAGTCCTGACCCCCAATCCTGCACAGCCATTTTTCAAACTGACCCCGGGAGCAGGTCCACGACACCTGGTATTTCACCCATCGGGAGAATTTGTATATGTGGTCAATGAGTTGAATGCCACGGTAACTGCCTGTCGATATAACGATAAAAATGGCACCCTCACAAAATTAAACGTTGTAAGTACAATACCAGAACCATACGAAGGAAGTAGATACCCGGCAGCCATACGCATTCATCCCAATGGAAATTACGTGTATGCATCAACCAGGGGAGATATAAGCAGTATTTCAGTATTTAAGGTGGATGAAGAGGGTGAGTTTTACAGGATCCAGGTGATGGAAAATGTTACTGCATGGCCCCGTGATTTCAATATTGATCCGTCAGGACAATATCTTATGGCAGCCGGTGAACGATCGGATGAGATCGAGCTCTACCGTATTGACAAAGGGACAGGTATGTTGACTAAAACCGAAATGAAAATCACACTTCCCTCTCCGGGATGCATTTTGTATCTTGATTGATTAAAAATCATCCCCAATGAAAACATACAAGGTTGGTATCGTGGGCTTGGGCAAAGTGGCTCACCTGCATGCACAAGCAATCAGGGAGATCAATAACGCAGATTTCACTGCTGGATGCTCCCGATCCTATTCGAAGGCTGAATCATTTGTCGCGGAATATGATGCAACACCCTTTGACAACATCACCAGAATGGTCAGGGAGGAAGAACTTGACCTGGTGATCATCTGTACACCCCATCCCAATCATGTGGAACCCACCGTTGAAGCCCTGGAGGCTGGCGCTCATGTGCTGGTGGAAAAACCCCTGGCTTCTACCCTCCGGGATTGTGATACCATGATCAAAGCCGCCAGGAACGCCAACCTGAAACTTGGGGTGATCAGTCAGCGCCGATGGTACCCTCCCACCTTGCGGGTAAAGCAGGCCATGGATGACGGAAAGATCGGGAAACCTGTTCTGGGCACCATCAATATGTTGGGATGGCGTGACGAGACCTATTATGACTCTGATGAGTGGAGAGGCACCTGGGAGTTGGAAGGTGGTGGCGTAATGGTGAACCAGGCACCCCACCAGCTGGACCTGTTCTGCTGGCTCATGGGACCCATTGATGAAGTATATGGTCATTGGGCCAACCTGAACCATCCTTACATCGAAGTGGAAGACACTGCACTGGCCATTGTGAAATTCAAGAGTGGTGCCATTGGGAACATCATTGTTTCCAATTCTCAAAAACCCGGGATCTTCGGGAAAATCCAGGTGCATGGTGAAAATGGTGCATCCGTGGGAGTACAGACTGAAGGTGGTGCCATGTTTATTGCAGGCATGGCTCCCATCACCGAACCTCCGGTGAATGATCTGTGGACCATTCCCGGTGAAGAGAACCTTCTGGACGAATTCACCAAAGAAGACAATGATTTGTTTGATAAGGTGGATCCAATGGTCTATTTCATCCGGCTACAGATCGAAGAGTACCTGGATGCGCTTGACAATGAAAGGGAACCTCTTGTAAACGGTGAGGAGGCACGAAAAACCGTAGAACTGTTTACAGCCATATACAGGTCAACCCGTGACAACAAACCTGTGAAATTTCCTCTTTCTCCGGAAAATGACAGGGATGACTTTGACGGCCGAAAGCGATAAATACCTTCGTTTATTCTCAGTTCATTGAGAATATTCTGACTTTTATTCTCAGTTCATTGAGAATATTTTGTACTTTTGAGTGAAATAATCGATGTGTCATGTCAAAAGATACTTTCCTAAAGGTTATCATTGATCAGAAAGAAGAGATAGATCTTAATGCAGGCGAAGCCCTTGTAAAAAGGGAATTTGAAAGCATTATAAACATACATAGTCAACTCGTACAAATCATTACAGGTGTTCGCCGTTCTGGAAAGTCTACCCTGGCACACCAGGTTTACGGCAATCTGAATTATGCTTATTTAAATTTCGATGATGAAAGATTGATAGATTGCTCACCGGAAGATTTGAATTTGCTGCTTGAGTTGCTGTACCAGGAATATGGTGATTTCAAACATTTAATTCTTGATGAAATTCAGAACATTGATGGATGGAGTCTTTTCGTAAACAGACTTCTAAGGAAAAAGATGCACATCATTGTTACGGGTTCTAACTCTAAATTATTGAATGTTGAACTGGCCTCACACTTAACTGGAAGATTTTCCAGTACAGAGTTATTTCCTTTTTCCTTTAGAGAATACCTGGAACAAAAGCAGTTTCAACCCTCAGCCGGGACGACGAAAGAGAGAGGTTTACTCAACGCATTTTATAGCGAATACTCCAAAACCGGAGGTTTCCCTGAGGTAGTCAGGGGTGAGTCAACCGAGTCCTATATTAATGATCTGTTTAATGCAATTGTTACCAGGGATATTGTGTACCGACACAATATTAAATATGTTCGGACCTTCAGAGACATTGCCCGGTATCTGGTAAATAACTATTCCAGCGAACTAAGCTTTAACAGGATTAAAACTATTTTTGAACTTGGCAGTGAGAATACAGCGAAGTCATACGTTTCATACCTGGAAGAAGCCTACCTGATACTTACACTCCCCAAGTTCTCATTTAAAAAGCAGGAGCAACTGAGATACAGGAAGATATACGCTGTTGATCCAGCCTTCATATCTGTTCTATCTGATGACTTCTCAAGGAACAGCGGAAGAATTCTGGAAAACATTGTTTTCCTGGAATTACGCCGTAAAGCTATTTCAGGGAATTACGAAGTCTACTATTATAAAAAGCAGGTAGAAATCGATTTTGTTGTTTATAGCAAAGGACGGGTAACTGAATTGATCCAGGTGAGTGAAAGCTTAAAGGACAAAATAACCTATAATAGGGAAGTTCGAGCCCTGATTCAAGCTTCTTCAGATTTAGATCCAAATGAACTTAGAATTATTACAGAAAATGAGGAACTAATAATCAACCAAGATGGTCAGCGCATCGAAGTTATCCCTGTTATTAAGTGGCTTCTGGAAGGTTATACTGCCGGATCAGAAATGAGCTAAAACAGCTTGAGCACACCATACACTCCCACCAGAACAATGGCCACACAACTGACAACCAGGGCTATCTTATAGTATTTACCAGGCGGAAGGACCTTCTCCCCGGGTCCAAACCTGAAATGGATACCGGCAATCACTACAATAATCAACATTACAAATGTGGCGATCCCGCCAATTGTAACCATTAGAACAGGAAGCTTGATCACTAAGAATGCAATGGTCCATAATACTGGAAATACTACTGCCAGGATCCTGATGGTTCGCATCCGGGTTTTAAGGTTGTTAAAATCAATCCATTTCAACACCCCAAACAGATCTGAGAAGACCCTTGTTCTGATGGCCAGGGCTGCAAACAGTGTAGAGAACAGGACTATAAATGAGCCCAGCAGGAAAATATTCTTGGCAGCCGGACCTACCGAGTCGGTATATATTCTTGAAATGGTCTCAATCATCTGGTATCCTTCAGGTACCTCACCCCGCTGATAAAGAATTGAAGCACCTAACAGAAAAAAAGCAGATGTCACGATGGTATAAACAATCATGGAGAGGAATGCATCCATATACATCACCCTGATCCATCCTCTGGCCCTTGCCCGCCAATCCTCGCTCTCCTCTTTTGGGCCTGTGAACCTGGCATACCCTTTCTCAATACACCAGTAGTTATAAGAGAGTATTTCATCCCCTCCCACACCGGTAAGTCCGAAAGCAGCCAGTGCAAACCCTACGGTAGCTTTTGGTAATTTAAAAGATAATCCCCCGGCAATATCGGGCCAGGTAACTGCAAAACCTGTGTTTTGCACCATGAAAAGAGCCAGCAGGGTAAAGACCGTGAACAATCCCATAAAAACCAGGGAGATTTTCTCAATCACTCCATAGTATCCGAACAACATCACCGAGATTATCACCAAAGCAGTTATAATGGTCCATGCTGCAACAGATAGTCCTGGAAAAGCTATGTGTAAGATAATTGCCACACCACCAATAATTCCTCCAAGTTGAAGGGGTTTAAATAACCAAAGGACCAACCATGACCAGGCACCCCAACTTACCCGCCTCTTTCCAAACCTTGGCCCTGGGAGTTCATTCATCAGGTTCATGGCCGAGACACCCCTGATAATGGATTGGCGGCCAAACTCCAACTGCAACACGATCTTAACCAGGCAACTGACCAGGATTACCCACAGTGTCACAAATCCAGCCTTGGCACCAAGAGAGGTAGTTGCAATAAGCTCACCCGACCCAACAACGGAGGCAGACAGGATAAATCCGGGACCAAGATATTTGAGCTTCTGTCTGAAATTTACAGGAGCCGGGAGGATGGATGTTGAGTCCACCAGGTACGGATCAGTCTGAGGACGGCTTTTCATGCAACTAAAAATATCAATAATAGTCACATACCAACCATAAGCTGAAAATTAATTATATGATTGGATTTTTTCTCGCTAAACCGACATCAATACAAAAACTCAAACATAAAAAATTAAGTTCACATTAATGATATTCATTCGTCCTAAAAAACAGATGCCAGATTTCCAGAGCCTCCTGTCATAGCGTCAAATTTAGAGATAAAATGTCGCTGTATTAAAGTTCAATTTATGGCTCGTGGAGATAAAAAAATGTATTTTCATACCTTGGAACTATTTAATTCAACCTTATTATGGTGGTAAATATAAGAGTGATTGTTTCTTGCACCCTTCTCTTGATGGTAAACCTTTTTCCCACGCAGGTATATTCTCAATATTTGGACCTTTTGGAAGAAGAGCCAAAAACCTCTGACGCTGGTTTTGGGTTTGAATCGAAAGGTGGGAAAGGAGGTGCAATTTTTAAAGTCAGTAATTTAAATAAATCAGGAGAAGGATCTCTTGCCCATGCCATAGGGCAGTCCGGGACAGGGATCAGGTTGATAAGGTAATAGTGAGGGAAGTCAAAAATGGTAAAAATCGAATCATCGATTCTGAAACAGAGGCCGGAGATTATCCGAATGTGCCGTCAACGTTCAACTCATTCAATGCTGATCATTGGGATATAGATCATATCACTGAAATAACCAAAGAAAAATGAAAATCAACAATTTGAAAATTGGTGTGCTTGTTTTGTTTCTATCCATGTTTTATTCCTGCACCAGAAAAGAGAGTGGCCCATTTCTGGCTACAGGTATCAAAATAGGTGAAGTAACACAGACCACCGCAATTGTTTGGGTTCGACTGACTGAAAACTCTGAACGGATTGGAAATGATGCCCCCATGCCTGATTTTAAATATGAAGATCCTGAGACCGGAGAAATGGAAGAGAGGAAAGGAAGACCGGATATTACACCCGTTGTTACTTATCCTGAAGGTTACACGATCCACACCATTCAAGGCGCAACTCCCGGAAGCAAAGGAGATGTCCGCTTAAAATACAAAATCAAAGATGAACAGGAATGGATCCAACTTGATTGGCAACTGGTAAATCCGGAACAAGCATATACATATCAGTTTGAACTTTCCAGTCTCCTGGCAGGCAAAGAATATGAATTGTTGGTTGAAGCAAGTCCTATAAAAGGCAAACGGGTAAGTGCTTCGATGGAGGGGAAATTTAAAACTGCACCAAATGCCCATACTCCTTCCAATGTGAATTTTATTGTAACTACCGGAACATCTTATCCTGATGTGGACAGCGAGTCAGGTTATAAATTATACCCAAATTCATTAAAACTGGATCCTGAGTTTTTTGTACATACCGGAGACATTGTGTATTACGATGGAATGGGGAAAACTGCTGATTTAGCCCGTTGGCACTGGGACCGGATGTACAGTTATCCGAATAATATTGAATACCACAGGCAAGTAGCAACCTATTTTATTAAAGACGACCACGATACCTGGATGAACGATGCATATCCAGGCATGGAGACCAAATTTATGGGTGAATTCACCTATGAACAGGGCACCCGGATTTTTCTTAATGAAGTTCCAATGGGAGATAAAACTTACCGCACCATTCGGTGGGGAAAAGATCTGCAAATCTGGTTGCCCGAAGGCCGTGATTACAGAAGTAAAAATCCAGGCCCTGATGGCCCGCAGAAAACAATCTGGGGCAAAGAACAGATGGAATGGTTTAAATCGACTGTTCTCGAATCGGATGCTACATTTAAAATATTGATCAGTCCCACTCCCATTGTTGGTCCGGACCGCGGAAATAAAAATGACAACCACGCAAACATAGGTTTTCAATATGAAGGCGATGTGTTGCGGAAGTTTATCAGCGAGCAAAAAAATATGGTGACGGTTTGCGGCGACAGGCACTGGCAATATATATCAAAAGATGCAGAAACCGGCGTGATTGAGTTTAGTTGCGGGCCCGGAAGTGATGATCATGCCGGTGGTTGGAAACAGGACAATAAGCTTCCTGAACATATTTACCTGAATGTAGTTGGAGGATTTTTAGAGGGTTCTGTTTCTCAATTGAATGGGATTCCCACCTTAATTTTCCGCCATTACAATCCGGATGGAGCTATATTGAATGAATACACTTATGATTCAGAAAGGCCTTTATAAACTAAGTCTGAAAGTGAATTTCATGATGTACACTGGTTAACTTAAGCTAAAAGTCTGCTACGTTTAAAGGCCTCTCCTGTGCTGTGATACCCAATTGAGCCATTCTTTGCTTAAATGCATCTTCTGACTCTCCCGGGCTTGGCCAAACATCACTTGGCGTATGTTCCCTTATCATTATTTCATCAATCTTTTTGGCTATGTCAGGGTATTCGGCAGAAAGGTCTGTATCCTGGGCGGAATTTTTCTCTAAATCATAAATCTCCAACTCACCCTTTATATTTTTATAGCCGTACCAATTGGCCATTCTGACTGCTTGTTCTTCTTGATACTCCCAATAAAGAAAATCGTGTTTCTTCTGTTTTTCGGATTCGCCCATCAATGTGGGCAGTATGGAAATACCATCCATTTCATCGGGGAGAGCTGCTCCTATTAATTCTGCAACAGTCGGTAAAAAATCCCACATGGCCCAGATATGATCACTCTCCTGTGAAGGCGAAATATGATTTGTCCACCGGGCAACGGCAGGTACATGAAAAGCACCATCGCGAATATCTCCCTTCATTCCAGCTCTTGGAGATTCGTTGTTAAAAAAAGCGCTTGTGGGGATTTCCCCTTCCCTGGCATTGCCACCGGTATTTCCGTTATCAGAAGCAAAGAATACAAGTGTATTTTCATCCAAATTCAACTCTTCGAGAAGCTGCATCAGTTTGCCAATTTCAGTATCAACGCGGGTTATCATAGCCGCATACACTTTGTGCGACTGCGACCACTCTTCATTTGTATAAATACCTAATTCAGGAGCGATGTACGAACCATGGGGCGGAGTGTAAGCGAGATATAAAAAGAAAGGATTCTCTTTGTTGTTGCGGACAAACTCTAAAGATTTCTGGCAATATACATCGAATGCGTATTTGGCTTTGGATGGATCCTCAATACCCAATGGCTGACAAACTCCTTTTTCATCATAAGGTTGCTCGCTTCTGTAATTTTCAATCATGTGATGCTTGCCATTCTCCGGATAGTAAACCCGCTCTTCATTGTGATATAGAAATTCAGGATAATGGCAATGAGCGTGGCGCTGGTTCAGGTACCCGAAAAATTCATGAAAACCCATTTTATTGGGGATGCCATACTGGTTGTGTAATCCAAGTCCCCATTTACCAAACAGTCCGGTTTTATACCCGGCTTCCTGAAGCATCATAGCCACTGTGTAATCAGATTCTCTGAGGGATTCCCGGTAACCGTTAATCATATTCCCTCTAACCCTGGCATGACCCGAATGCACTCCCTGCATAAGCGTCGAGCGGCAGGGTGCACAAACAGCGCTTCCTGCATAAGCCTGGGTAAATTGAATGCCTTCCCTGGCCAACCGGTCAATGTAAGGCGTTTGGATTTTCTCCTGTCCAAAACATCCGATATCGCCATACCCCAAATCATCTACAAGAATAAATACGATGTTTGGTTTCTCAACAATGGTTACACCACTTTCCTGTGGATTGCCTGATTTGCTTGCACAGGCAAAAAATAAGCATCCCAAAACTACCAGGATTGCAATCTTCATTAGATTTTTCATTTTGATATGATAAAAATTAGCCTTATTTAAGCAATAAATATAGGGGCAAAATGGTGTAATTCCTATATATTACGTGCATGTGATGGTGTAAAAAAAATGAGACATAAATATGGAACCAATGAAAGCATTTATTAAGAGAGCGTTGATTATTCTGGTAACTGTACTTCTGCCTTTATCCACAATGGCACAAGCAGAAGTAAAGAGGCCCAATATCCTTTTTGCCATCAGTGATGATCAATCATTTGTACACACCAGTTTTGCCGGTTGCAGGTTTGTAAATACACCGGCATTTGACCGCATTGCCAGTGAAGGAGTCTATTTTAATAATTGTTTCGCAGGTTCGCCGGGATGTGCCCCTTCGCGAAGCAGCATTGTCACCGGCCGCTATCACTGGCAGAATGAGCAATCTGGGCAACATGCGTCTTCCTGGTTGAAAAAACATGTCCCCTTTATTGATCTGCTTGAGGGCAATGGCTACACTACTGGACGGACCGGGAAAGGCGTCTCCCCATTCCAGTATGCCCGTGATGCAAACGATTCGCTGTGGCGAGAAACGGATGCCGGTGGAATTGCCCACAGTGAAATAACCTATATAAAAGGAACACCTGGAGATGAACGCACTGCAAAAGGGATCGGCTCGGTGAATTATTTTGAAAATTTCAAATATTTCATGGAAAATGTCCGCGAGGAAAAACCATTTTTCTTCTGGTATGGCGCTAAAGAACCCCACCGTTCGTACGAACAGGATTCCTGGAAACGCAATGGAAAAAAATTGGAAGATGTGGAGGTTCCCGGATTTTTTCCTGATCATGATATAGTACGCGGTGATCTATTGGATTACGCTGTTGAAATAGAGTGGTTCGACCTTCATCTGCAGCGCATGCTTGCTTACCTTGAAGAGATTGGTGAATTAGAAAATACCATTGTGATTGTCACAGCCGATAACGGGATGCCTTTCCCCAGGGCCAAGGCCAACAGTTACGAATATGGTGTTCATGTTCCCTTTGCGGTCAGTTTCCCTAAAAATTTCCCAGGAGGCCGGATCGTAGATGACCCAATGAGTTTTGCAGATCTGGCACCCACCATCCTTGAGCTGACCGGTACCAGTCATGATGGAATGCTGCCCATTTCAGGCAAAAGCATTACCCACATCCTGAAGTCCAAAAAACTGGGCGTTGTGAATAAGAATAAAAAGTATGTTTATGCCGGCCGCGAGCGCCACTCTTCATCCCGCTACCTGAATTGGGGTTACCCGCAAAGGGTGATCCGGAGCAAAGACTATTTGTTGATCTGGAACCTCAAGCCCGAACGCTGGCCGGCCGGAGCACCGCAGCGGATAAAACCTGGAACAGAGGACCAATTATTTCCTTTATATGGAATTGATGACCAGGGTAAACAACACTCTGCCTGGGCTTTCACCGATATTGACGGAAGTCCGACCAAAGCCTTTATTATCGAAAACCATGAGGATGAAGCCATCAAACCCTTTTTCCAGTGGGCTCATGACCTTCGCCCTGAATTTGAGTTGTTCGATGCTCAAAATGATCCGTATTGTCTGAATAACCTATCCGGAGAAGCAGCATACCGGAAGATAGAAAAAGAGATGAAGCGTATGCTAATGGAAGAACTCAAAGCCTCAAAGGATACACGAATTGTGGGACCCGATAAAGAGGTTTTTGATTCCTATATCAGGTACAGTCCCATGCGTGAGTTCCCCAGGCCAATTAAACAATAGACATTGAAATTATTTGGATGATATAGATTTGAACCTGGACCATATCATAACAAGATGAAAATAAGATGTGTACTATCGGTAGTTGCAATTGTGACAATTCTGGGCACCGGATGCCCCCGATTATGATGTTCCCAAGGATTTGAAAGACCGGGGTGACGGTTACGGTGGAACGAAGTTTTACCCATTTCCCAAAAACGGAAGCCAGATAATAGATCATTTCGGGAAAGATTTTAACAACGGTCAGTCCCTGTGTTGGGGGGCTCTGGACCGGGAAGATATGCCCGGTGGTAAAATGTTCGATGAATTGATTTCTGAATGGGCCGTTGACAGATTATCCGAAGAGCATGAAAAGCCATTTTTTCTGGCCGTTGGTTTTGTACGTCCACATGTCCCGTACGCACCAAAAGAGTACTTCGATTTATATAATATGGATGAAATTACTATTCCTGAAGTTCCCGGTAATGAAATGAGCGATATCCCCGATATGGGAAAGTCAATTGCATTTGGCACGATCAAAACAGGCGATCATTACGCAGTCGTCAATCTGAGCAACTCTTACTGGAAAGAGTTGGTTTACGGATACCTGGCCTGCATTTCATTTGTTGACGATCAGGCAGGAAAAGTAATTAAAGCGCTTGAAAACAGCAAGTATGCCGATAATACCATTGTGGTCCTGTGGTCAGATCACGGACAACATCTTGGTGAGAAAAAACACTGGAGGAAGCAAGCGCTTTGGGAAGAATCGACAAAAGTACCCCTCTGCTTCAATGTTCCCCAACAGAAAACCAATGGTCTGGAGTGTAACCGAATGGCAAGCCTGCTGGACATTTATCCAACACTTGTTGATTTATGCGGCCTGCCGGAAGCAGAAAAGCTGGAAGGCCATAGTCTGGTCCCTCTCATTCAGAATCCCGATATGGAATGGGATCAGGCAGTGCTGAGTACATGGTATTATAAAAATCACTCTGTCAGGAGTGAAAACTGGAGATATATCCAATACCGTGATGGAACCGAAGAACTATACGACCACCGGAAAGACCCGGGGGAACACATGAATCTGGCCGGGACTCCGGAATATGCCGAAATAATCGCAAAACATAAAAAGTGGATCCCTGAAACCGATGCTCTGCCGGCTGGCACATCAGAATGGGCCGGGGATAAGTTAGACAGGAGGATTGAGAGCTTGGCAGTTGCAGACTCTATTCCCGTCTGGTTAAGGTAGAATAACAACAAACTCAATGAATAAAAACTGAAATGAAGCTAATTCTATTTGTAAGTCTGCTATTTACTGCTTTAATAATAGATGGTCAGACCAGCTATTTTGTAGATGATATTTCGGGGAATGATCACAATAAGGGAACAAGCAAAAACAGTGCTTTCCGAACTGTTGAAAAAATTAACCAGCTCAATCTGAGCCCGGGTGATTCGGTCTTTTTTCGTCGTGGCGGAGCGTGGGTCGGTAACCTGGAATTTAAAGGTAGTGGGTCGGAGAATAAAAGAATTGTGATTGGGGCTTTTGGTAACGGTCCGGCACCTCTCCTGGATGCCCGGGGAGTCAAAGCGGGAGCTGAAAAAGCCTCCTATACCATCCGCCTGTTTAATCAGGAATATATTGAAATTCGTGATTTAAAAATCAAGAACTTCCTTCCTTTCGAAAAACCACGAATACTGGAAAACCGTGGGAATCAATCCTTTGTAAAAACCCCCAAAATGGGAATTTACATTGAAGGAAAAGACTGTGGAACACTTCACGATATTCATCTGATCAACCTGGAAATTTGTGATGTAAACGGTGACATGAGTACCAAACATAACGGTGGTATTTTTGCTGAAATTACATGGAATGAGGATGAAAGCAAACGGGTAAAATCCAATTTCAACGGACTCTATACTGAAGGTTGCTACATTCATCATGTGGATCGAACCGGTTGGTCCAACACATCTGTTTGGTGGAACAGGTCGTTAAGTTGAAAATGGGGAGATACTTTAGCCGATGGGGAAGTTCACAATTGGTATCCAAGTCATAAAGTATTATTCAGAAATAACAGGTTTGAAAGAGCAGGAGCAAATGCATTGATTGTACGTGTGGCTAAAGCTCCATTGGTGGAACATTGCCTCTTTACCCACAATGGTTGGAAAGGAAGCGGAAATGCCTCTTTCCCGTTTAACTGTGATGATGCGCTATTCCAATATAATGAAGCGTGTTATACGGTGTATAATACGGAGGCTGACAGCTGGAATAACCGGAAAGATGCGGATGCGGGTGGTTTCGATAGCGACTGGAAATGTAAAAATACAGTAATACAATACAATTATTCACACCACAATGGTTATGGGGGAATCCTGATTTGCCTGGGTGGAGGGAGTGTTACCGGATTTAATGATGGTACCATTGTTAGGTATAATATTTTCGACAATAACAGGCATCATGTGATTCGTTGTTCCGGCCCTACCACAAATACAAAAGTCTATAACAATGTGATTTTCTCCGGGGCTGAGAATGATTCCGTAATGCTGCTCTACCATAAAAGCTGGGGCGGTTATTCAGATTCAACTTCATATATGAACAACATATTTTATTCAGGAGGAGAAGGTAATTATGTTGATCTGGGGAGAAGCACCCGCAATATTTTCAGGGCAAATACATTTTATGGCACCATTGCCAACGAACCAGATGATGCTCAGAAGAGTAAAGATGATCCGCTTTTCACAGGAGTGATTACAACAACCAATAACTGGAAGAATTTTTTAAGGTTTATACCCCAGCATAATTCTCCGGCAATTGACCAGGGAGTTACCGTTGAGGGGCATCCGGAAAAAGATTTTCTGGGCAATCCTGTCATCGGAGAACCTGATCGGGGAGCATTTGAAGTTGGTGAATAAACCAGCAGCAAACTAAGAGAAGATCATGATGAAAAAACTCATTTTGTCCATATTAGCCGTACTCTTCCTAATTCCCATATCAATTGCACAAAAAACAGAAACCTCAGATTTTGAGATTTTACCCTTTGGAGAAGGCGGACAGATAAAAATGCTGTACGACCGGAGGCAGAGGCCGCAGTCGGTCTATTTGAACGATATGGTTTACATCGTGTTTAACGCCGGCGGTGATCCCGGTGATTCGGGAAGATCACCAACCATGCCTATGATCGTTACATACAATCCAGTTACCAGGGAGTTCTCGGATATCGTAAAACTGGGACCGGCAAAAAGCGACCATCATTACGGACCCGTTATCTTTGCCGATACCAGCGATTACCTGCATGTGCTTTACGGATGCCATTCGTCACCGGGTACCCACCTTATCTCCAGGAAACCTGCAAATATCGGGAGCAGCATCAATGATTGGGAAACAGGACCCGAAGTTGCCCCCGGTATTTCCTACCCGACCTTTTACCAGGTCACCGGGAATAAAGAGTTGATCTATTACCGGACAAAAGGTCATATTTCATCGTGGACATACAGGATCTCGGATGACAGGGGGAAGACCTGGGTGGGCCCCGAAACCGATGTGACGGACCTTGACAGCAAAGGGCGGTTTGAATGGTCGTCGTACCAATGCAAACTTCCAGGTAAAGATGGACAATTCTTACATGTGGTGTTTACAGCTTATGACGATAACAGACAAAGTGAGCCAGAACGATTTTATAACTCACGCTATCAAAATGGTGTCAGTAATGAATGGAAATACAATCTTTATTACGTGAAAATTGATTTGCAGACAAATGAGGTAACCAATTTCGATGGTGAAAAAATGAGCACACCCATTGATCTGGATCAGGCCAACGAAAAATGCATGATCTGGGATACAGAAGGACGTGGTGCAGGAGTTCCCCCGGACATTGTACTGGATAAAGAGAGCAATCCGGCTTTTCTACATGTTCTTTCTGAAGAGACTACAGAAGATCACAACTACTACTTCGTACATCGGACAAACGGAAAATGGAAAAAAACTGTGATTGCACCTTCAAATCATCAGTGGAACGGTTGCCACATAAACCTGGACAGCTATGGAATTTATCATGCATATCTGGTTGTAGGCGATAGTTATGTCGAACCCGATTACTTGAATACCGGTGGTTACATGGATAAACACGGCGGTGGCAGGATTGAAGAGTGGATATCTTCAGACATGGGTAGTTCCTGGACAAAAACAGGTGAGCTAACTCCTGATCCATCGAAATACCCCGGGTGGAAATTCAACAATATTCAACCAGTTACAAATCCCGATGGCAGTGTTGTTGAAGGAATGCTTCTGTTCTATGGTTGGAAAGACAAAGATGCCCCAACAGCCATAGCATTCCTGCTGATCGATAATTAATATATTATTTCACCATATTGTGAGTCCCGTTCATTTTATTCAGGGCGCGACTGGCTACCCTGACCACATATTTGTTCGGATCATTTACATCGATTCTTTTTTGTAGCGCGTTCTCTGCAAACCTTGCATCCTCACCCATTTCGTCCAGAACCTGGGCAGCCAGCAGTCTTACCCATTCATCATCGCTATCTAACTCCTCCATAAGAACCCGGAGCGGTTTTTCCAGTTGACCGGTTTTACAAAGGGCTCTTGAGGCAGCGATGCGAACTGCAGGCACCTCATCTCTCATTCTCAATGAAAGCAGATCCGTTGCCTTTCGATTATTTGCCAGTTCATCATTATTTCCCAGGCTTATGGCAGACCAGTACCTGACCGCTTCATTTGTATGGGATAAACTATGGATGAGTTGCCCAGGCTCTTTTCCCAGGGCAGCTTCCCGAATTTCACCAATAGGAATATCCCTGGCCCGGAGTATCTCATAAATAGAGGTGTTTGATTCCGCTTCCCAGGCTCTCATAATCGTTTCAGGAATCAGACCGGCATCCTTGCTGTTATCGGACCACCTTGCATGCGCCTGGCGCATCTCGATAAGTTTTTCCTGATAATTCGGGTCATCCTTCAGGTTGTGCAACTCGTAGGGATCATTCTTAAGATCAAATAACTCTTCATCCGGTTTATATGGAGCAACGATGTGTGCACCTTCAGGAGGTAAACTTCCATCTTCGGTCGCGGCCCAGATGGCTTTCATGATTTCGCCCTGTTCAGGTGTATTCATATACTGGGTGAAGGGTTTATACGATTCATAATATCGGATATACTTGAATCTTTTACTGCGAACAGCCCGTTGCATATCATACCGTTCATCCATGCGGTCTCTTGCTGCATAGGCGAAGGCACGTTCCGGCTTAAGATTGTTTCCCAAAAATGCCCTGCCCTGCATATTTTCCGGAATGGATATTCCTGCCAGGTTGAGCACTGTAGGAGCCAAATCAATGAAACTGACCAATTCATCATTTTCAGTACCGGGCTTTCCCCTGAGCAGGTGTTGGTACCTGGGCGGAGCTACCACAATAAAAGGCACTTTCAGTCCCGAATCGTACAACCATCGTTTGTGCCTGGGTGAACCTGTTCCGTGATCTGAGTAGAAAAAGAAAATGGTGTTTTCCATAAGACCATCCTCTTCCAGCTGTTTTAAAATGCCACCAACCGTGATGTCCATCATGGAAATGTTATTGTAATGCCTTGCCCATAACTCCCTCACTTTTTCTGTATCCGGATAGTATGGAGGCAGCATCAATTTGTCAGGGTCAGCTCTCAAATGCGCAGGCAGCTCCCTGGTGACCTGATCATGTTTCTGCTTTGAATTGATGCAACTTTCATGGGTCATGGTAAGATTAAATACCGCGAAGAAGGCTTGATTTTTATCCTTCCGGTTCCGCCAATGAGCGTTTCTTCCGGATTCATCCCAAATTTGATCAGAGGTATAGTAGAGGTTATAATCCTCTTTTCGGTTGTTGGTACAATAATAACCTGCTTTTCTTAAGAGCTGAGGATAATAGCTAAAGCCTGATGGCATATTTCCCTTGCAACGCATATGTTGTGATCCCAGTGATGTCTGATACATCCCGGTGATAATGGTGGACCTGGCCGGAGCACACACAGGCGCACTGGCAATGGCATTCACATATTTTACTCCCCTCTCTGCCAGATGATCCAACACAGGAGTGTGCGCATGATCATCACCATAGCATCCCAGATCAGGACTGATATCTTCAACAGTGATCCAAAGTATATTTGGAAGACCCTCATTGCTTCCTGAAGCAAGACACAAAAACGAGAAACCCAAAAATGCAATTGCTAATAAAATTGAACGAATAATCTTCATTGTGTAAATATTTGATTCTGCTAAAAATGAGCACATTAATTCATATTGGAGTATCAATCCCCCTTCAGGTAATTCCCGTACCGTTTGGTGAAATCATACTTGCTTTGGGAGGCTGTTTCAGCAATGGCCCTTACGGCATCATTCCTGATGCCCGTTTGTTCAATGGCACTCATGGCATACATCCCCACAATCAGGTTTCTGTGTTCCACTTCCTTTCCAAGCGCCAGAATAGGATCATATGAAGGGTCGATCTTATAAAGTGCCAGGCTTGCTGCAATCCGCACCGATGGGTCTGCATCTTTTGTCAAATCCACAACCTGATTCCGTGCAGCCCCTACCCTGTTTACGCCAAGCCAGGTAACAGCCCAATAACGTTCAGCAGGTTCCCGGGAACCGATGGCTTTAAGTAACACAGCGTTGTTTTGCTGTTCACCACTTTCAATGATGTGTATGAGCTTACCGGTAAGCTGGTCCATTCCCTCCTGTTTCATGGCGGTGTATTTGTTTCCATACTTCTTCCCCAACTCCTCAAGGTAGGGTTCAGGAATCAATGCAGGATCATTGGTCTCTGCCATCCATTGATAAAGCCGGTTTCGCAAACCTGAAAGTACTTCATTGAACTGAGGATTCCCTGCAAGGTTATGGATCTCAAAAGGGTCATTCTCCAGGTCATACAACTCCTCAGTTGGCCGGGTGGGCTGATAAAACCTGGCCTGCAATTCATTCAGCCTACCACTTTCCCAAAGCTCCCTGGTATGCCTTGAGATCTGCTTGCCATCCTTATACTGATTGCGCTGGGCATGGGGACGATAGCTCAGGAAATTCCTAATGTACTTATATTTTCCGGTACGTACGGCCCGAATGATTTCCGTGGTTTCATCGCAACGGTCACGGGCGGTGAAAATATACTCCTGGGCCTTATAGTGATTGAAAAACAGGTCTGTACCCTGCATATTCTCCGGAACCGGAATTCCTGCGTAAGCCAGCGAACTTGCGAGAATATCGATATGTTTCACCATATCGGAACGGACTGACCCCCTGTTTTTGTTTCCCGGAAATTTTACGATCAATGGAACCTTTGTTCCCTCATCATAGAGAAACTGCTTTCCGCGCAGGTGCGAAACACCATGGTCCGTAAGCAGAAAGATAAGCGTATTGTCATACACCCCTGCAGCTTTCAGGTCAGCAACGATCTGCATCACTTCCTGGTCCGTATCGAGCCACGATCCCAGGTATTTTTTCCAGTCAGTGCGCATTATTTCGTCTTCGAAATAGTAGGGAGGTAAACTGAAATTTTCTGTTTCTGCTACATGGGACCGGTTCTTCCCGCCTTTAAGCTGGATCTGTGTGAAAAACGGTGTACCTGCCGGGCTCTCTTTCCAGGTGGTCCCGGAGTATACATCCCCGGCAAAAAAATTGTAATCTGTCTTGCCGGTCTCTCCACTCAACTTTTCATTGGTTGTATAGTAGCCTGCTTTTTCAAAAAGTGTACTTGCCAACGGGATTTCAGCAGGCAGGGCATAGCTTTCGTAGTAATCACTATTTCCGCCTCCTTTGCCCTTTTTTACCTGGCTGCGGTGTAGATGAGAGCAGGAGGTGGTCTGGTACATACCGGTGACCAGTGCGGATCGGACCGGCGAACAGACAGCAGCCGTGGTAAATGCATATTCAAAACGAACGCCCTCCCCTGCCAGGGCATCGATGTGGGGAGTTTGAATGGCTGTTTCACCATAACAACTGATATGGCATGAGGCATCCTCAATCAAAATCCATAATACATTAGGTTTACCTTTGACAGCAGCACAGAACAGAGGGTTGCTAAATGCCATCACAAGTAACAACCAAAACGGACGCATTAAACCATGTGCCCTTTTCAACCCTTTGATCTTTTTCATTTTCTTTTCTTTATGTATTTTCATTTGGCAACTATACTGTTCAGATATTCCTCAAGGTTTGTGAAACCATCGGCATCTGAATCACCATTTCTGTCATCCGGATCCTCCGGGTTTAGTCCATTTTCCCCTTCCCAATGATCGGGCATACCATCCCCGTCTCTATCTGCCTGAACACCATAGGTCCGGTATACTGGCCAGCCACCAACTTCATCCTGACCATCGATGATGGAGCCTGTTCCGTTTTGTACTTCACCAATTACCCGGGCATCCACCTTATCTCTTACCAAAGAGGCACCGGCATATTGCAATACATGGTGGTATGCATCCTCCGCGGTCTCCGTTACAATGGGACCGGTTGAGAATTGGAACGTTTGCTTGTATTGGGCCATCTCCGCTTCTGTCCAGTCATCCCCAAAATAAACCAGGCTCCATGGGTCTTCAGGGATGCGTCCGAAAAAGTGATTGCCGCTGCAAAATGCTTTAAAGAACTTGCAACCTGCGCTATAGGCCCAACCTGATTTGTCAGAATCCGGTCCCGGCTTGCCGTAGTTGTAGCGGCAAACACTCTCCGAATCGGCATCATACCCCGGACGCGATCCATCCCAGTTGTAGATCACATTATTTCGGAAATCAAACTGTAATCCCTCCGGGTCCAGATGGTAAGGATTCCGGTTGTAATTGCCCGGGCGTGGATTGCGTGTTTTATTGTGGGCAAAAAGGTTGTGATGGTACGAATATTTGGCACCATAGCACCCCCGTATCAGTGCACCATAACCATGCGGACCCTTATGGTGAATGCTGTTATTCAGCGCCTCTGAGATAATGGACCATTGCACCGTCACATTGTCAATCGCTCCGGCTTCACCCGTTGAGCATGAGAAACACTCGTCCACGGACCAGGAAGCCGAACAATGGTCAAGGATGACATGATGGCCGCTGCTAATGGATATTGCGTCACTCTCCTTCCCCCCTTCATCTCCCAGCCTTGAACGAATGTAACGTATAATGACATGATCTGCTGCAACCTCGAAGGCGGCATCCCTGAGGCATATCCCATCACCCGGAGCAGACTGACCGGCAATGGTTATATAATCCCGGTTCACCTCAAGGGTGGATTTGAGCCTGATCAATCCAGAAACAGCAAAGACAATGGTCCGTGGACCTGTGGCCGACTCAATACCTTCCCTTAGTGAACCATCTCCAGAATCATTCAGATTGGTCACAGTATAGACATCGCCTCCGCGACCTCCTATGGTATAGGCCCCAAATCCTTCAGCCCCGGGGAAAGCAACTGTTTGTGATGCAACCTGGTTAAAACTGCAGAAGCAAATAAACACCACAAGACCCACAGTGGTTCTTTTCATTTCAAAATGATTACTGAGGTTTTACAGATTGCACAATGATGTCATGGAAATAGGTCTCCAGATTGGTGAATCCATCACCATTCAGATCCCCGTTCCTGTCTTCAGCATCGTTGGGATCGAGCCCCATTTTAACCTCCCACTCATCGGGCATACCATCCAGATCGGTATCCCAGTTATCAGGTCGACTGACCGGTGGATAGAGGTCCCAACCTCCCACCTCACTCTGTGAATCGATGATACGACCGGTATTGTCTATAATAGTCCTGATGAATCGCTCATCCACCTCATCCCGCATCAGCGAACAGCCACTGTATTTGAGGCACGACTCATAAGCTTCATGGGCCGATTCAATTTCTGTTAGTTTATACTCACCGGCATCGAAGCGTTCAGAAGACTCAAACTGTGCCCGGGTAGTACTTAAATACTTGGTTTCAGCTCCAAATCCCAATCCACCCGCATTGTAATTCATTGCGGTATAATTGTCATCATTATACGCTTCCGGCAGTCCTTCAAAGTGATTTCCTGAAAAGTATCCCATTGAAGTCACAGGATTCACCTGTGTCTTAATCTGAATCGGCCGCCTTGTGGCATCCATGGAGGGACCGGCTTTGTAATAGTTGTTAATGAGATTAAATTGATCTCCTGAGATATTATGTCCGTTTTTCCAATTGTAGTCCACATTGTTACAGAACTCCACCACATCTGAACCACCATTGATCGTAGGGTGTCGGCTCCGGCTGCTGGCGTAGATATTGTGGTGCATGGTGGCAACCCCTTTTGTGTCACGGAAGGAGGAGCACATGGCATGTGGCCCTTTGCCATGCAGACTATTGTTAAGCGCCTCGCTAAAAATCATCCATTGCAGGGTCACATGACTGAGTCCGCGAAAATCACCGTTTCCATCAATCCCCCAGCTTAGAGAAAGGTGATCAAGCATTACATGATCATTGTAGTTCACCTCAATACAGTCAGGGCCCGATCCTGCCGGTTTGTTCTCATCACCCAGGCGGATGCGAAGATAGCGCACAATCACATGCCTGGAATTTCGGATCTTAATGGGATAATCGGCCACTGTGATCCCTTTACCCGGTGCGGTTTGACCTGCAATTGTCAGATAAGAGACACTATCTATAGTCAGTTCATCCCTCAGGCGAATTGTGCCACCAATTTCAAACACGATGGTTCGCGGACCATTGATGGATTCTACCCCTTCTCTGAGTGATCCGGGACCTGCATCTGAGAGGTTGGTGACATGGTATATGTCGCCTCCACGTCCACCTACGGTAAACTTTCCAGCTCCTTCAGCCCCGGGAAAAGAGGGTATCTTGTCAGTTGGAGGATTGTTTGAATTCTGACATCCAAATGTCATCAATAATAAAAGGGTAAACAGAGTCGAGAACTTAGCTAAATGCCTCATTAGTTACAGTTTAATAAATGGGATCTTTATAGTTTAATCCTCGTACTTTTTAATAACCAGATACTTCAATTCTGTATCTCCTGCATTGCTAATCCCGTGAGGCACATTTGAAGGGCAATAG
>JAUVKN010000184.1 GCA_030596245.1 Bacteroidia bacterium
GGCAGGTCCCGGAATGAATAACCTCTGAAGCTTTTGTAAGGAAATGACCAATTTTAAAGAAGGATTAAAAACAGTAAAAGCATTTGTGTTTGATGTGGACGGCGTGCTCAGCAGCCCCGTGGTATATCTTCATCCCAGCGGAGAACTAATGCGCTCCATGAATACCAAGGATGGTTATGCACTCCAATATATAGTGAAGAGAGGCTATCCTGTAGCCATTATCACCGGAGGGAATACAGAATCGGTTGGTGAGCGTTTCAGAGGACTGGGCATTACCGATATTTACATGGGATCCTCCTGTAAAATTGACGATTTCAATGATTTTCTCCTTAAGTACAACCTCAAAGCGGAAGAGATCCTCTACATGGGCGATGATCTGCCCGATTATGAAGTAATGAAAAACGCAGGAGTACCATGTTGTCCGGCCGATGCTGTTGAAGAGATCAAGTCGGTGGCACAATATATTTCTCCTTATGCTGGCGGACAGGGTTGTGCGAGGGATGTGATTGAACAGGTCCTTCGTTTGCATGGCCGATGGATGGCTGGCGAGTCTTTTAGCTGGTAACCAATAGATAAACTGATGCTCAAGCAACTGCGTTCCATTTTAAAGTTGATCAGGTTTCCAAACCTGGTGATCATAGCAGCGACACAGTATGCCATGCGGTACCTGCTGATGGAACCCCTGTTGCCATCCGAAACATTTTCGCTTCAGTTTGGGGATCTTCAATTTTTTCTCCTTGTACTCTCCACCATATTCATCGCAGCAGCAGGGTACATTATTAATGATTATTTTGACACACAGGCCGATCTGATCAATAAGCCGGATCGTGTGGTAGTGGGCGTCAGGATCAGCAGGAGGGTGGCCATGATCCTTCATGCACTGCTAAACATTATCGGGATTGGACTGGGTGTTTACCTGGCATTTTATATCAAGTTGCCTTCCCTCTCCTTTGTATTCATTATTGCCACTGGATTGCTCTGGTTCTATTCCACCAGTTATAAAAGGCAATTCCTGGTAGGTAATCTTTCAGTAGCTTTTCTTACCGGACTGGTACCAATGATGGTAGTACTATTTGAGATCCCGCTATTGAACAGGGAATATGGCCAGGAGATGCTTCGGAATGAAGCCAGCTTCAATTACATTATGGCCTGGGTAGGGGGATTCAGCTTTTTTGCCTTTCTCACCACCCTGATCCGTGAGGTGATCAAAGATGCGGAAGATTTTGAGGGTGATATGGCTTACGGAATGAAAACCGTGCCCATTGTTCTGGGAATATTTTGGACAAAAATCGCGGTGCTGGTATTGGTTGCACTGACTGTTTTCATGCTCCTGTTCCTTCTGGTAAAATACATTATGTTCTCTGTGGAACCAGTCGATTACATCTCTATGGCCTACTTTGGCTTGTTCCTGATCATCCCATTAGTTTCCCTGATGATCCAGATTATTCTGGCGCAGGATAAGCGTGGCTATCACAGGGCAAGTTCCCTGATTAAATTGGTTATGCTCACAGGCATCCTCTATTCGGTTCTGGTTTTCTACCTGGTGAACTTCAAGTATTAGGTGTTGCTGGAGGGGATGATGTCATATGAAATACTACTGGCTTCCAGGTCACCCCGGAGAACTTTTCTGATGCAGGAACTGGGATTGCCATTTAAGGTGGTTGAGACGGGCCATGGTGATGAACAATATCCATCCCATTTGAAAGGGGGTGAAATTGCCAGGTTCCTGGCTGACCATAAGTCTGATGCTTACAGCAATACGTTGTCTGAAAAACAGATCCTGCTCACGGCCGATACCATCGTATGGCACCAGGAGAAGGAGTTGGGAAAGCCCGCTGACAAGCAGGAGGCCATTGCCATGATCCAAACTCTTTCGGGCAGCACACATCAGGTGTATACGGGGGTTTGTCTCAGATCTTATTCAGCAAGGCGTTCCTTCTTTGCTGTCACAGATGTAACCTTTTCCAAACTGGAACCTGAAGAGATCGAATCCTATGTAGCCAGATACCGACCCTTGGATAAGGCAGGTGCATATGGGATCCAGGAGTGGATCGGATATATTGCTGTTGAAAGAATTGTGGGGAGTTATTTCAACGTAATGGGACTTCCGGTCCAGAGAGTGTACAATGAGTTGAAGTCTTTTATCGGGTACCAAACAAAACAAGTGTAGCATATGATATGGAGTGGGAAGAAGTATTGGATTACGGGGGCATTTCATCTGCTGGGAGTATTTCTGTTCTCCGGTTTGGCGAACCTGAAAGCCGAGGAGGGGATGTGGATCCCCATGTTGATCGAAAAATACCAGATAGAACATATGCAGGAGGCCGGTCTCAGGTTGAGTGCTGAAGATATTTACAGCATTAACCGTGATTGCCTGAAAGATGCCATTGTGATCTTTGGACGGGGCTGTACGGGTGAAATGATTTCGGACGAAGGATTGTTGCTTACCAATCATCATTGTGGGGAAGGGGCGGTCCAATCACACAGCTCGGTGGAAAATGATTACCTGACCAATGGATACTGGGCCATGAGCAGGGAGGAGGAGTTGCCCAATGAAAACCTGTCAGTGACCTATCTCAGGTATATCAAGGAAGTAACTACTGAAGTAACTGAAGGGTTCATACAAGGGATGGATCCTCAGGTACGCGAGCGAATGGTGAATGAAAGTATGGGAAAGATCATCCAGTCAGCTACTTCCGGAACTCATTTAGAAGCGGTTGTTAAACCCTTTTATTATGGGAATGAATACTACCTTTTTGTTTACGAGGTTTTCAGGGATATCAGACTGGTGGGAGCACCTCCCGTAGCTATTGGAAACTTTGGTGCAGACCAGGATAACTGGATGTGGCCCAGACATACGGGTGATTTTTCCCTCTTCAGGGTATATGCCGGTAAGGAGAACGAACCTGCCACGTACGATCCTTCCAACAAGCCATATAAGCCGCGCAAGCACCTGGAGATAGCAGCCGGGGGAATAGAGGAGGGAGATTTTACGATGATCCTGGGCTACCCGGGTTCCACCACACAGTACCTCTACTCTGATGCTGTCAAATTGATGTTGGATAAGAGCCTTCCCTTGAAGATCCAGCTCAGAACCACCAGGCTTGAGATCATGGACCGATATATGAAATCCTCTGATAAGGTGCGAATCCAGTACGCTACCAAGTACCGCGGAGTGAGCAATGCATGGAAGAAATGGCAGGGCATCATTCTGGGTTTGAACCGCATGGAAGCAGTTGAAAAGAAGATTGAAGAGGAACGAGCGTTTCAGCAGTGGGTAGATGCCGATGGTGAGCGGCAGCTAAAATATGGTGGACTGATGGATCAGTTCACCCAAGACTATTCAGACATAGTTCAGTATTCAGTAGCCATTGATTTGATGGGAGAGGCTATCGAACCAGTGGAATTGTTTCGGCAGGTATCCAGGATGAAAGGGATGATGAGACAGGGAGTGCCTGTGGAATTGTTGAAAAATCAGGTAGAGAGATTCTACAAAGATTTTTATCTGCCCATTGACCTGGAGGTTTTTGCAGCCATGATGGCAGCGTGCCGGGAACATATGGCCGATTCATTTCTTCCCTCCTTTTTTATGGAGATCAATGGAAAATACAAGGGAGATTTTTACCGGTTTGCAAAAGAGACATACAGGAACTCTATTTTCAGTGATAAGAATCAGGTAATCAAACTCTTAGACATATACCACAAGAACCCGGAAAATGCCATAAAACAACTTATGAAAGATCCAATGTCCATCTACATGGATCAGTTCAGAGAGCTTTACATGGTTGGAGTAAACCCGGTGTATTACCAGCTTCAACATGAGCTGGAGAAGAGTTACCAAACCTACATGGCAGCTCTGCTTGAAATGTCAGCCGACCGGTTGCTCTATCCCGATGCCAATTTTTCCATGAGGTTGACTTACGGTAACATCCATGGGTACCGACCCTGGGATGGCGTTCAATACCAGTTCTCTACAACCCTTTCCGGACTAATGGAGAAAGGGACAGAAGATTTTGAGGATTACAGGGTTCCTGATAAGCTGGTGCAGCTTTATACCGAGAAAGATTATGGCAGGTACGGTGTTGAGGGCACCATGCCTGTTTGCTTTATAGCTTCCAACCATACCTCCGGAGGTAATTCGGGAAGCCCCGTTCTGGATGCAGATGGCCGTTTGATAGGGATCAATTTTGACAGGAACTGGGAGGGAACCATGAGCGATATCTACTACGATCCGTCACTCTGTCGCAATATCGCTGTAGACATTAGGTATGTATTGTTTATTGTAGATAAGTTTGCCGGGGCAGGGTATCTTTTGGATGAAATGAAAATCACCTGGTAGATGGGCACCGATAACCGAAAAGGAGTTTTATACGCCGCATTCACAGCATCTATGTGGGGTTTTATGGCCATTGTCCTGAAGGTGATTACCTATGAATTACCCCCGGTTACTGTGGTGTGGTTCAGATTTATTTCAGCTTTCCTCCTATTGGGCCTGTATACACTGCTGTTTCGCCGAAAGGATTTCGGGATATTTAAACGGCCGCCGATCCTTCTATTCCTGGCAGCAATTTTCCTGGGACTCAACTACCTGGGATTCATTGCCGGCATTAAGTATGTCTCCCCCTCCAGTTCACAAATATTTATACAGATCGCTCCTGTGAGTTTTGCCCTGTCGGGGATCATCATCTTCAGGGAGCATGTGAGTTGGAAACACGTTGTGGGTTTTTTGCTGGTCTTGTCGGGAATAGGATTATTTTATTCGGAACAGCTCAGGGATTTAACCGATACAGGCGAGAACTTTACACTGGGGATGCTGCTGGTCCTTGGAGGCGGACTCTCATGGGCCATCTTTGCCACCATGCAAAAAGCCCTGGTAAGAAAACTTCACCCGAATCAACTAAATCTATTTATCTATGGCTTTTGTGCCATTGCACTAATCCCCCTGGTACAATTCTCAAAATTTCAGGACCTGACGGCAACCAACTGGTTCCTGCTTTTTTACCTGGGATTGAATACCGTTCTGGCCTACGGATCACTGGCCCTGGCCATCAAACTCACTGAGGCCACACGGGTTAGTGTGATCATCACTCTAAATCCTATCATTACTTTTGTGTCCATGGCCATTCTTACGCAGATGAATGTACCCTGGATCGAACCCGAATCATTCTCCATATTGAGCTTCCTTGGAGCCCTCACTGTATTGGGAGGGGCCATCCTGGTCATCTCAGCCGGCTGGAAAAGAAAGAATTCCGGATAGACCTTTCACCTATATCAGACCGCAACGTGGTTATTTAGCTACGCTAAAAAATCCCAGGTTGCTAACCTGATACAGGTGAAAGGACTAAGAGTCTATTCCTTTTTTTTCTTCTTTACCAGGCTGGAGGTGAGCAGCATGAAGCCGCCGAAGACCAACATAGCTAATCCGGACCAGAGGTTGAGGTTATGTCCTAGCGACTGTTCATACATTTCCACATTTCCATTGGTAATGATCCCGTGGATGGTAAGGATTACGCCCAGTATGCAGAACATCAATCCGATAGGTATTTTTATATCTAAGCCCATAGTTGTTTCTGTTTATAGTTTACCAGAATATAATACTTAATACCAGTGCCACTGCACCCACAATGATGGCCAGGAATCCAGGTTTCTGATACCAGTATTTTGAATCGTCCTGAATTCTGGGTGTGAGCGAGTAGACCAATCCTTTCAGCTCTTCATCGGTTTTTAACTTCTTTGTAAGAAGTGTAATAACCAATGTGATGACCAGGGCTGCAGTGAATGCATAGATGGCAGTCCAGAAGTTCTGAGCCATTTCACTGGGATAGGTATGTATAACGCCAAAGTAACCTCCTTTTACACCTGCAATGCTACCATAGGGTAAGGTTAGCCCATGATGGAAAGCCGCCGAAACGGTTCCGCTAATAAGGCCCCAGAATGCAGCATGACCGGTAGTGCGTTTCCAGAACATCCCAAGGAGGAATGCGGCAAACAGCGGTGCATTCACAAAGGCAAAGATGAGCTGGAGGAAGTCCATTACATTGTTAAAGGATTGGGCCACATATGCTGTCAGAATACTCACAAGCACCCCCACTACAGTAGTCCACTGTCCCACCTTCAGATAGTGTTTGTCAGGCTGACGGGGATTGATATAGCTCTGATAAATATCATAGGTGAAAACTGTATTGAATGCAGAAACATTACCTGCCATTCCGGACATGAATGAAGCCATCAGGGCAGTCATTCCCAGCCCCAGTACTCCAACTGGCATATATTTCATCAGAAGAACCGGGATCACTTTGTCAAAGTCCGTAGTCATTGTACCCTCTTTCAAGGGTAATTCCAAGGCACCTGTATTAGTTAAAGCCAGAGCAATGATCCCGGGAACAATTACCAGGATCGGTAAGAACATTTTTGGAATGGCACCTATCAGCGGGGTTTTACGTGCCGCGGACATGGAATCTGCAGCCATGGCGCGCTGCACCACCAGGAAGTTGGTACACCAATAACCAAATGACAAAACAAAACCAAGTCCCACCAGGATTCCGAACCATTCTACTCCCATGGGATTGGCATCGGGGTTTCCGGCAAACTTCCAGGAGTGCATCATGTTTTCAGGCAGGTTAGCCTTCATACCTTCCCATCCTCCGATATCGATCAGTGCGATGATCACCAACGGTGCAAATCCGATCACAATGAGGAAGAACTGCAATACTTCATTGTATATGGCAGAGGTGAGTCCCCCGAGTACCATATAAACAAGTACAATGATGGCTGAGACGAAGAGGTAGAAATCAAATTCTCCGATATGGATACCCAGAAAGTTCCAGTCAATGTCCAGCGGAATAATTACCTGGGCCAGCAAAGCCAATGCATACATAGAAATTCCAGAGGCAAAAACCGTCATAATGGCAAAGGCAAATGCATTAAAACCCCTTGTTTTTTCGTCAAACCTGAGTTTGAGGTATTCTGGAACCGACCGTGCCTTGGAACCATAATAGAATGGCATCATAAAGATGGCAAGGAATATCATGGCCGGTATGGCCCCGATCCAGTAGAAATGGACGGTCATCATCCCGTATTTAGCTCCTGATGCAGCCATCCCGATGACCTCCAGGGCACCCAGGTTGGCGGATATGAATGCCAGTCCGGTCACCCATGCAGGAAGCGATCTCCCGGCTTCAAGGAAAGCAGTAGCATCCTTCATATGTTTCTTAAGAGCCCAGCCAATGCCCAGTACAAAAATAAAATAGATCAGGATGACGATCCAGTCAAGTGTAGCCAACGAAAATGAAGTTTGCATATGAGTCAGATTTGGTTAGAATATCTGGTTTGAAAAATATCATTAAAAGTATAAACTAAAATCTATCAGGCAAATTTTGACTTCCATATAAATCACATATATTCAGCTTTTACAACATGCGTGGTTATTTGATTTGGCTTTTGGATTTGTTCTAAATAGCCCGAGATACTTGAACTTAATGTTTATAAGTGTTAATATTACACTTAACTAATAACCATTAACCAATAACCATTAACCATTAACCAATAACCATTAACCAATAACCATTAACTAATAACCATTAACCAATAACCAATAACCATTAACTAAAATTATGGCACCACTTGATTGGAGTGTGCTGGGACTCTTTTGTTTAGCGCTTGTTGGAGTCATTTTATTGGTTTTAAAGAAGAAGAATAAGGACACTTCCGACTATTTTCTTGCCGGTCGGGATGCCACCTGGATTGCCATTGGAGCATCCATATTTGCCTCTAATATTGGATCTGAGCACCTGGTTGGACTGGCTGGTGCCGGTGTTGAGAGCGGTATGGCTATGGCTCACTGGGAAATGCATGGATGGTTGATCTTACTCCTGGGATGGTTGTTTGTACCCTTCTATGCCCGGAGCGGGGTTTTTACCATGCCTGAGTTCCTGGAAAAGCGTTATAATTCACAATCCCGGTCTTTTCTCTCCATCATCTCACTTGTAAGCTATATTCTTACGAAAGTGGCTGTTACCGTCTATGCTGGAGGTGTAGTTTTCAAAGACGTGTTCAACATTGAATATATTAACATTTTTAATCAGCAGATCGATTTCTTCTGGGTCAGCGCCATTGGTCTGGTGGTTCTCACCGGGATCTATACCGTCCTCGGCGGTATGAAAGCGGTCCTATATACATCCATATTGCAAACCCCCATTCTGTTGGCTGGCTCCATTGCCATCCTGGTGATCGGACTAACTCAGCTGGGAGGCTGGGGCAATCTGATGGAGATTGTCAGGTCCACCGATGTTACCTATCTTAATGATGCGGGGGAAGTAGCCTACCGGTCAACCTCCAACAGCATGGCAAATTTAATGCGCTCTCCTGGCGATCCTAACTTTCCCTGGACCGGTGTGATTCTGGGATCGGCTATTATTGGATTTTGGTATTGGTGTACCGACCAGTATATTGTGCAGAGGGTGCTCTCAGGTCGTGACCA
>JAUVKN010000131.1 GCA_030596245.1 Bacteroidia bacterium
GCTGGATAAGAATCAGCAGATGTTTACAGAGCATTCGTCAATTATTCCATTTGAAACTTTGAAAAGAGAAGCAATTAAGCATGCATTAGAAAGAACAAACGGAAACGTTGTTGAAGCAGCCAAAAAACTGAAAATTGGTAGAGCAACTTTATACAGACTTATGGAAAAGTATGAAATAGATTCAGCAAAGCAAAAGTATTAATTATTGATATCTTTGATCACATTTAAATGAATTTTGCCAGAATTGATATTTTGATTTATGAGTAAATCTGCAAAACCGAAAATTCTTCTTGTAGAAGATGAACAGAATATAGCCCGTCTATTTAAATTTAATCTATCCAAAGCTGGTTACGAAATTGCGCATGCAATAAATGGAGACGAAGGATTTAAAATGGTAAAATCGTTCGAACCTGATCTGATCATCAGCGATATAATGATGCCACGCATGGATGGGTTTGCACTATGTAATGCAGTCAAAGATTCCATTGAAACCTGTCATATACCTATCATTTTATTGACGTCAAAAACGGGTGATGAATCACGTATCGAAGGATACTATAAGGGTGCGGATGTATATGTGGACAAACCATTTAACCTGAAAGAACTTGATCTACAGGTAAGGAATCTTTTAAGATCAAGAGAAAACCTCAGGAAGCATTTTGCAAAATTTGCTTCACTGCAAGAAACCGTGAGTCAGCTGGGCAATAAAGATCAGATGTTTATCAGGAACCTGACAGAAACTGTGCAAAAGCATCTGGATGATGGTAATTTTGATGTGGATATGTTTTGCAGGGAGATCAATGTAAGCAGGACCCTGATGCATATGAAGCTCAAGAAGATCACCGGACTGAGCACCACGGAATTTATCAAAAATATCAGGTTGAATGAAGCACGAAAAATGCTACTGGAGGGTAGGTTAACTGTTTCAGAAATTGCATACAGGGTAGGATTCAATGATCCTGCTTATTTCAGCAAATCATTCAAAAAGCTATTCAATCAAACCCCTTCCGCCATTGTTAGAGGAGTCCTGAATGTATGAAGACTTCTCTGAAGGGTTTTTAAGCTTCACAGCAAGTATCAGTGATTCCAGTGGATCGATATCGATTCGTGTTTCAGCTTTCCCGTTTTTTACCTGAAGTTCCATGGTGCGATCACTCAGCATATCTTTCAGGGGATAGGTGCCATCCTTCAGATTCCAGGTTTCCACAAGATCTTCGGGTAGCTGTAGCTCAAAACCAAACCTGTCGATTGCATCAAAATTGGTGATAATGATGAGGCGCTCATCATCTTTCCAGCGAACATAGGAAAACAGACGGTCGTTGTACCATTCGGTATGGTTCCTGTTGTGGCTGTGGATCTCGCGGTATTCGTCGGTCAGGGCTTCACTGTTAAGGGTAAAGTTCAGTAACTTCCCATAGAAACCACGAAGCTGCTTTTCATCTTCGGTGAGTTGTCCGCCATCAAAAGCTCCGTTGTTTATCCAGCGTACATGATTTGGAACGCTCCAGTAATCAAAGATGGTGGTGCGGGTTTCCGAGCCGTGACCAGCATCACCATCTCCTGGCTCACCCACCTCCTGGCCAAAATAGAGCATGGTGGGAGAGGTGCCGATGGTCGCAGAGACCACCATGGCCGGTCTTCCTTTATCAGCGTCTCCGGCAAACCCCTGACTGGCTATGCGCTGCTCATCATGGTTCTCAAGGAAATGGACCATATGGTGCTCAATGTCGGCCAGTTCATCCTGGATATGAACAATGGCATCGGTGCTGCCGTGCCCCTGCATGATGCTTTTCAGGCTGTCGTATAACTGTACCTTATCATAGAGGTAGTCCATCTTTCCTTTGTGGATGTAGTCTCTGTAAATATGTGGCTGGTATATTTCTGCAAGCAGGAGTGCATCGGGACTGGCCATCTTGATGGCACTGTTCATGTAGCTCCAGAATTCCACAGGAACCATCTCGGCCATGTCGTACCTGAATCCATCTACTCCTTTACCGATCCAGTAGAGGGCAATGTCCCTGAATTTTTTCCAGGAGTCGGGCACCTCTTTCTCCTGCCAGAATGCATGGTGGACCTGGAATGGTTCATTTTCAAATCCCTCAGGCAGTTGGTCAAAGTCCTTACTACCATCGGGCCGGATCCCGAAATTCACCTTTACAGCTTCGTACCAGTCATGCATCCCGGGCTGCGGACTCCGGGATCCATTCCCGGTCCATTTGGCCGGATCCTCTTTGAAATGGCCCTCAGCCCTTGGATGTTCCTCACCTCCCAGCACCTGGTATCCATCCTGCCATTCAGGTACCCGGAAAGGCTTTCCAGGGATATAGTAGAAGTTATTGTTCTTCAGGTATTCCCGCGAAATATCATCGGAAGCTCCAAAATCTTCTACACCATCCGGATTGGTCACTGATTTGTAGACCCGGGCCACATGGTTGGGAACAATATCGATGATCACCTTCAATTCATGCTTGTGACTGCGTTCGATAAGGTCCTCAAACTCTTCCAACCGCTTTGACGGATCCACCGCCAGGTCAGGGTTCACATTGTAATAATCCTTCACCGAATAGGGCGATCCGGCCCTTCCTTTCACCACATCGGGATCATCACCGGGCAGACCATAGGCCGAATAATCGGTAACCATGGCATGGTGAAGTACTCCTGTATACCATATGTGGCTAATACCCAATTCCCGGATGGCTTCAAGGGCCTCATCATTGAAATCATTGAACTTCCCCACACCATTCTCTTCCATGGTTCCCCATGGCTTATTGGTGGTATTGGTATTCCCAAACAGGCGGGTGAACACCTGGTATATAACGATTTTTTGTTCTTTCTCCTGACCCACGTCCTTGATCTTGGTTTCATTGTGACAACTTACCAGTAGCATGAATGCCGCTAATCCGGTGATCGTAAAGCGTTTCATTCTTTCATCTTCCCAGTTTATACCGCTTCTTTAAAGATTTGCCCTGGAAGACAAGGCCTGATAGGGCGGTGAGAAGTGCCACAACAGTTAGAATAATGGCAAGCCTGGTCCAGTCATCACCAATGGATTTTCTTACTTCGATATACCCCAGCATGGCCCGGATCCACTCAAATGCACCCAACAGGAGCATTAACTGCAGGGTTCTGGCCACCCAGGCCTTTCTGATAAACAGCAGCAACAGAACAGCTATTGAAACAATGACCAGGGGAAACAGATCTGCTCTTGAGAAGTGTGCTGCAAGTAATCCAAATGATAAAATAACGGGTAATAACCTGATAACTACCATGATTTCGTGACTAAGATTTATTTTTGACTAAAATGCTTAAGAGTTCTCCATGGATACCCGCTCCGGCAGCCACAATCGTATAATTGCGGTCAAAAGAATCACCGGACAGATTAAAATCAATCTCCTGACCGTTAATATCGGTTACCATTCCCCCCGCTTCCCGGATAATCAGCCATGGAGCAGCAATATCCCAGATTTTGGTGGTCTGGTTGACCGCAGCGCCCAACCGGCCGTCGGCTGTGTAGCAAAAATCAACCAGTGAATTTATGGATCTGATATTCCGTACTTTTGTGGAGAGGCTGGAGAGAATTATCATCTCGGCATCTGTTTTGCCTGCTTCATGGCTGAAATCAAAGGAGTAGGCAATAAGATGTTCATCCAGTTTCATGGAATTGGTGGTCCGGATTGGAACCCCATTTTTCCAGGCACCATTTCCTGACTCAGCAAAATACAGCTGCTCTTCAACGGGCAGGTACATGGCTGCCTGCACTGGTTCCGATTCATGGCACAATGTGATGATCACTCCAAACCACGGCAGTCCCGCTACAAAATTGGAGGTGCCGTCCAGGGGATCAACCACCCAGGTGTAGGATGAACCATTGTTAATATAGCCCGATTCTTCGGTGATAATGTTAAAAGGTTTGGGAGCTGATTCAAGGATCTCCAGGATCACTTTTTCAGAGGCCAGGTCTGCTTCAGTCACCACAGAACTGATACTCTCTTTCACCACGGCCTGGTGCGTACTGCCAAAATACTCCAGAAGAACTTCACCGGCACTTTTCAGGGCAGTCTCAAGGATTTCTCTGGATTGATCAACATCCATATGACTCTGTATAAAGCATTAATATTTGCAGGAGTTTCATTTCATGCCCGCCAGGGACGATGACGTTCGGCCTGAAGTGAGATGTCTTCAAGGACTTCAATGGCCAGGTTGGCATCTTCAACGACCTGGAAATCATACATGCCCACACAGATAAAATCTGCGCCAGCCCTGAAAGCATAGGGGAATCCTACTTTAGGATGGATCGCACCTGCGGCCAGGATCTTGAATCCGATCCAGGGTTCTTCCAGTTTCTCCATGTATGCCATGGTCTCTTCCGGATTGGTACACCAGATGTTGTCATTTTCTTCTTCGGGTATGGCAGACCAGTAATCCACGTGATGTATGGTTTTTACCCAGAAATCGGGTTTGATTCCTGCTTCTACGCAGGCTTTGACTGTTTCAAGTTTATGGGCCCCGATCCCTCCCGGAATTCCACGTTTTCTGATAATTTCAACGCATTCTCCCAGTTCATCCACCCTTCCGTCAAGAACAAACCGGTCTGCAATCCCACCCTGCACGTAACAGGCGTGGGCACCCCCCTCAATGGAGAGTTCAATCCCTTTGTAGGGATCCATACCAATGCCACAGTCGGAAATGAACTTGATATCTCCACCCTGTGTACGCCAGTATTTATTGATCACCCGGTTTAGTTGTGGATTGGTCAGCAGGGCATTGATACCACATGCTTCGGCGATCTTCAGGGTTTCAAATACCTTCTGGTCATGGTGGTAAGCTTTGACCAGTTTGGAGACATAAATCAGATCCCTTGAGTGGGCCCATCCACCGATCAGATTTCCTCCTGCAATCATCCGGCTTATCTCCAGATCCCCTATTTTCCCTTTAGGTACTTTTCCTTTCAGATCTTTTAGGGATGAGAAACTGAAGCTCCTCATGGTTGCACCTGTATTTGCATCTGGACTATCGGCCAGCAGCTTCTCTTCAAAACTTTCCCATTTTTGCTTCTGAAGTGCCGCAAATGTGAAAGCCCCCAGTACCGGTAGTGTGGCCAGGCTCCTTAATACCTCCCGCCGGCCAAATCTCTCGTTTTGTTCAACCAATGTTCCATCTGAAGCCTTATGAACAGGAACGGGATCAGGTATGGGTTTCCTTGCCTTTAGCCGGATCGCTTTCAGAAACATATCCAAACCGAAAAAATGACTTGTAGGTAAAACAAAAAGTACGATAAGTGCTATCAATTCTATGAGGTTCTTGTCGATCCAAATATAATGCCCTTCCAGAAATGCTCCGGTAGATGATATGAAAGGCGGATTGGCTACATAATAAAGAGCCAGAAGGGCGATGCCACTCAGGGCAGCATACCGTGCCACTATGCCGAGCATCAGTCCCAGTCCGATTAGGATCAGCCCCCAGATATTCAGGAAATCAACGGCCTGCAGTAAACCCGGATGAGCCACGATCCAGTGGAACATCCCTGAAAATAACCACCTGGATTCTAATAAATAACTGGCTGAAGTCCAGTTAGAACTACCAAGTTTTACAATGCCTTCATACATAAAATGCCAGCCTATGGCAATTCTCAAAATGGATAATACCCATAAGCTTAGGCGATTCAAATTGTCGGAGGTAACAGGTGAGTTTTTCATAATACGGTAAAATAGCAAATTATATTAAATGGTGAAATGGTTTCAGAATATTCCTTTGAATTTCTTATCTTGATCTTGCGGACTGAAGATGATAGCCACTTGCTTTGGAATTCGTTGTCCACGGATTCATTCACAGTTAAAAACCATACAATCAAAAAGATACCATTATGAAAAGATCACCTTTCATGCAGATGATCGCAATTATTGCACTTACCTCCTGCATGCCAGGACAGGATGATCACCGACTGGTGGATTCGGGCAAGCCAAGCGCTCTTCTGTTACCGGCAGAGGGGTGGGTGGAACATGAGGGTTACATGGAGAGTGTGGATGATTATTTTCTGAGGGTCTCCCAGGCATTGGCAGGTGGAGATTTTCTTATCTCCGCCACATTGGAACTGGGTGGTGATAATTCCACATTGTGGATTATGGTAGCCGATAACCGATTGGGCATCAATAGATCTTCGGGAATCACGCTGGAAGGACCCTCCTTTAACCGCAGTTTTAAATGGGAGAAAGATTTGAGAGAAATTATTCCTGTTGAAGCCCCATTTGAGGTTGAGATTCTTTACAGGAACAACCAGCTTGAATGTGTGATTGATGGGGAACCATTACTGGCTGAACTGGTGATCAATGAGCCATTCGGACGTGTGGGATTGAACGGCTCGGAGAGTAACGGGAATTTGAGGATTTATAACTGGTCCCTGCAAGGGGAGATGGTGAGCGTGGAGGAGTGTTACTCCCGGGAAAGATTGCTGGCAAGGGCCCAGAAAAGTGTTGATCGGCGCGCTGAAGAGGTGAAGGATGATCCCAATCGACCTTTGTATCACCTTCAGCCTCCTGCCAACTGGAACAATGATCCCAACGGAACTCTTTATTACAAGGGATATTACCATATGTTCTACCAGCATAATCCCTTTGATGATCAGTGGGGCTGGATGCACTGGGGGCATATGCGCAGTCGTGACCTGGTTCACTGGGAGCATCTTCCCATAGCCCTCTGGCCCTCTATTGAAAAGGGAGAGGAACACTGTTTCTCCGGAAGTGCGATCGTGAATGGTGCTGGAGAACCCATGCTGTTCTACACCTCCATAGGTCATCCTGCTCCTGAACAATGGGTAGCGATTCCCAGGGATGATGATTTGATTGTTTGGGATAAGCACCCTGATAATCCAATCCTCTCTATCGGCGATCATAAAGGTGAGACCATTGTGGATTGGCGCGATCCCCAGTTGATCCATGAAGGAGATAAGACCTTTATGGTGGTGGGGGGACATCCGGAAAATAAGGGTGGATCCATTATGCTGTATGAAGCTTTAAATGAGGAACTGACCCAATGGGATTATCTTGGAACAGCTTTCTCCGGCGATGAACGGAACTGGGAATGTCCCAATTTTTTCAGGATCGGGGAGCAGTGGGTTCTGCTTTACTCTCCCCATGGGGCGGTGCGTTATTTCACCGGTAATTTTGACTTGGAATCTCACCAGTTTATGCCCGAAAAGGAGGGTTATGCCGACCACGGTTCAAATTTCTATGCGCCAAACACTATGGAAGACGGGAAAGGGCGGCGGCTTTTGTGGGGTTGGATCCCCGGATTTAAACAGGAGCAGGGATGGCAGAGTGCCATGACCCTTCCCAGGAATCTGATCGTTTCTCCAGAGGACTGGCTTATCCAGGAACCGGTGGAGGAGCTTATTCAATTGAGGGGGGCGCATCAGGCCTTGGGGAAGATGACATTAAATGATGAAGTCATGGAGCTGGAGGTCCCGGGTCATGAATTTGAAATGATGGCCACCTTTTCCAATCAATCAGCCAAATCTTATGGGATCAGGTTCAATACGGAGAAGGCCGGGGAGATGTTTGAGATTACTGTGGGGAATGACCGGATCGTGTTTGGAGAAAAGGAGATCTCTCTGGAGCCATTGCCCATTGGTGAAGATATCTCCTTCAGGCTCTTTTTTGACCGGACCATCATTGAGCTTTATGTGAATGGCGGACTGCTCTGTGCCACTTCTGTGGTTTACCCTGACCGGGAAAATCCAGGATGGGAGCTCTTTGCAGATGGCGGTGAGTTGAGGGTCACTTCTGCAGATATCTGGGAAATGGGACCCATATTTCAATAGTTAAGAGTAGGTAGCAACCATAACTGACTTAAGATTGAACGCTACCACCATTCGAAACTAAAATAAATATAACCTGATAGACTATGAATAATCTGATTGCTTTGAGGTGGGCCACCCTGTTTTTAATGGTAATAACTTTTGGCTGTACTACGGGAGATGCAGATCCCCCTGGAGGGTTATGATGGCTGGGCTGAGATGGAGCAGGTTTATTTTAACAGATAAACCATATGGATCTGAGCATTAATCTATTGGACCTGATCATTATTGTTGTTTATCTGGTGGGCATCCTGCTGGTGGGCATCCTGTCGGTCCGTCTGAGAAAAATGACCAGTGAAGGCTACTTCCTGGCTGGCAGAGGGTTGGGTTGGGTGATGGTGGGAGCCGCTCTTTTTGCTTCCAACATATCTACCGTTCACCTGGTTGGCCTGGCAGCTTCCGGTTATAATGAGGGGTTGGTCTGGGGTAACTTCGAATGGCTTGCAACAATAACATTGATATTGCTTGGTCTGGTGTTTGCACCCTTCTATTTTAAAAGCAGGATCTCCACACTGCCTGAATTTCTTGAGAAGCGGTACGGTTCAACAGCAAGGACCATCATGGCCTTTATCGCCATCATAGGTGCACTTTTTGTACATATTGGAATGAGCCTCTATGCCGGGGCGGTGGTCTTTCACGCTTTTTTCGGTATTAGCGTGATCACCTCCATCATTGTGATCTCGGTCATTACAGCAATATATACGGTAGTGGGCGGACTGAAAGCAGTGGTTGTTACCGAAAGTGTTCAGACCATTATCCTGATTCTCGGTGCCATTGTGCTCACAGGATTTGCCATCGCTGCGCTGCCCGATCACGGGGTAAGTACCCTGGCAGAACTGAAAGCCCAACTGAAACCCGGTCAGCTGAATATGTTGCATACCAAAGAGAGCCTGGGATTGCTGGGTGAAGGAGGTTTCGAATCGGGATTGACATGGTATGCCTGTCTGCTGGGATATCCCGTCCTTGGATTGTGGTATTGGTGTTCGGACCAGACCATTGTTCAGCGGGTACTGGGAGCGAAGAGCATGCAAGCGGCACAGATGGGACCCATTTTTGCCGGGTTCCTGAAAATTTTGCCTGTGTTTATTCTGGTTTTTCCCGGAGTAATAGCCTATGTGTTGTTTAAGGATATCATAGGAGCAAATGCCAACCAGGCCCTGCCGGTGATGATCGATCAGTTGCTTCCCACCGGTTTGAAGGGACTAATGGCAGCCACTCTGCTGGCAGCATTGATGAGCACCATCGCTGCAGCCCTGAACAGTTCAGCTACGCTTGTAGCCGTTGATATCATAAAGAGGATCAAGCCATCCACCACCGACAGGCAGCAGATAAAATACGGACGTATCGCTGCCGTGGTGGTGATGATTCTGGCCATGGCCTGGTCCACACAGGGTGACAAATTTTCTAGCATATTTGAGGGAATTAACAAGATTGCTGCTGCTATTGCTCCTCCGGTTGCTGCTGTTTTCCTGTTTGGTGTCTTTTCAAAACGGGGTACGAACAGTGCTGCCATCGTAACCCTTTTATCAGGATTTGCACTTGGAATCACCGCGTTTTGTCTCGATTTCGAACCCATCAGTGGCTATATGTACCTGACCAGGGGACTGGCAATACCTTTTATGATGCAGGCATGGTGGCTCTTTGTGATATGTACGGTGATCTATTTTGTGGTTAGCTACAGCTCGCCCAGGCCCCCGGCTGAAGTTATTGAGAACTATACATGGGAAAGTCCGCTGGCAGTGATTGCCAGGGGTGAATTCAAAGGAGTACAGGATGTCCGGCTCTGGGCCGGAATCCTCATAATGACCCTTGTGGTCCTGTACATAATATTTTAACTGGAAAGAATTTGGAGTGGAGAATGGAAAAATACAAATGCAAACAGATTTATTCTGATAAAGTTGAGGATTCTGACATTTTGCTGCGTAGCAATGCTTCATTATCCTGACCCCAATATGAGCAATCCATCTGTAAGAATACTGATGTGTACGGTTTGGTGCAGTTGGTCTTGATGACAAGAGTTCTGAATAACGACGAACTTTCATCCAGCAAGCTGAAAACATCTTCATGCAAAAGTGTGTTCACCTCTCTTCCGGCCAGCATTTTCTCCCTTTCAGATTTGAATTTTTCAATACCAGGAACCTGATCTTCAGTAATAAATGAGAGCTCTTTATCACTGTAGATAACAGGACTGACATGAGTGCTTGACTCTATTGCCTTAAGTACGTGCTGTAGTGTCGGGATCAACTCCTGTTCAACATATATATATTTCATTCCGGTGGAAGATTGTTCTGGGAACGCTTTGTCCACCACCAGGATCCAGTTTCTGTGTCCAAGCAGGTGCAGATCGTTACTCAGCACCTCCTCCCATGAAGCCTGCGTGACTGTTGGTTCGGATT
>JAUVKN010000154.1 GCA_030596245.1 Bacteroidia bacterium
GGAAAAATACTGAATGTAACATTTGGTCTGGACCAGACTACCGGGATGATCATCGGTGCTGTGGTGATCATATTTTATACCATGATGGGGGGATTCTTTGCTGTAGCCTGGACAGATATGGTCCAGGGAATCATCATGATTGGCACACTGGTAGTGTTGCCACTGGTAGGATTGATGGAATTGAAAGAGATAAGTGAAAGCACAAAACCGGTGGCAGAGCTGGTGGCAAAGGATGGTCATCCACTCATGTCTTTTACCGGGGGTAAAACCGGGTGGGCAGCAGCGGCCCTGATTATCAGCGGTCTGAGCTGGGCTTTGGGATACATGGGTCAGCCCCACCTGCTCACCAGGTTCATGGCCATCAAAAAACCTGAGCAGATCAAAATTTCCAGGCGGATTGCCATTGCATGGGTCATTCCTGCATTTTCCGGTGCATTAATCATTGGTTTAATTGGCGCAGGTCTTTATGGTCAGGGCATGTTTGACGATATTGAAAAAGTAATGCCTCACCTGGCCAATGAACTACTTCCGGCATGGCTTGCAGGAATTTTTGTGAGTGGTGCAATTGCAGCAATGATGTCCACGGCCGACAGCCAGTTACTGGTGATAAGTTCTTCCATTATTGAGGACTTTTTTCACCGGACCCTGGGCAGGGATGTGGGTGATGCCTCATTGCTCAGGGCCAGCCGGATTATCACCATTGCAGTGGGGCTGGTCGGTTTTGGGATTGCACTTACCTCGGATAAACTTATTTTCTCCATGGTATCCTATGCCTGGGCAGGACTGGGATCCTCCTTTGGTCCCCTGATCCTTTTAATGCTTACGTGGAAAAAAGTAACCTCCCAGGGGGTGATCGCAGGACTCATTACCGGGTTTGTATCCACGGTAGTGTGGTCAGAGATTACTGCACTTGATGCAGTGATCAGTGTCAGGTTCGTCTCCTGGGTTATGGCTTTCATGGCTGTATGGCTGGTGAGCATGGCCACCCGACATCCATCACGATCTGAGAAAAAATGAGAGTAATCTATGATATAGGGATCAGGTTGTATTGGTTGGCGGCATGGATAATTTCTCCCTGGAACCACAAAGCAAAACTATGGCTGGCAGGAAGAAAGAGGTGGCTGGAAAAGTTAAAGCAGGCAATCGCACAGGAGGAGAGGGTCCTATGGTTCCATTGTGCTTCGTTGGGTGAGTTTGAGCAGGGAAGACCACTCATTGAGGAGTCACGCCGTCGTTTCCCTGAGCACAAGATCCTGCTCACTTTTTTTTCTCCATCGGGGTATGAGAAGCGAAAAAATTTCCAGGGGGCCGACCATGTGATGTACATGCCGCTGGATACAGCCCGTAATGCACGTCGGCTGGTAGACAGTTTCTCCATTGAGATGGCAATCTTTATCAAATATGAATTCTGGTACCATTTCCTGCGACGGTTAAACAGGCGGAAGGTTCCTGTTTACCTGGCTTCCGGGAATTTCAGGTCCAGCCAGCTGTTTTTTAAGTGGTATGGCAAATGGTACAGGCGATTTCTGGACTATTTTGCCCATATGTTTGTGCAATATGAAACGTCAAAAAAATTGCTTGAAGGCATTGGTGTCAACTGGGTGTCCGTTACAGGAGACACAAGATTTGACAGGGTTAAACAGGTAGCTGAGACTGAATATAAAAATGAAACACTTGAAGCATTCTCCAGGGATTCAAGGGTGATCGTAGCAGGAAGTACCTGGGAACCGGATGAGCAAATACTGGAGCATGCGTTCAGACAGCTCCCTCAGGATACCCGGTTGATCATAGCCCCCCATGAATTGTCAGAAACACACCTCTTCAGGTTGAAGAAGCGGTTCCCGGAAAGTGTTTTATTCACCGAACTCGATCATCCATTGCCCAGGGGTATCCGGGTCGTAATTGTGGATACCATTGGTCAGCTTTCCTATCTCTACAGGTATGGGACCATGGCCTACATCGGGGGAGGATTTGGCAAAGGAATCCACAACACACTGGAAGCGGCCACCTACGGACTTCCTGTAATTTTCGGTCCTGCGTATCACAAATTTTCCGAAGCAGTTGAGCTTACAAAACTGTCAGCTGCCTTCCCGGTTCACGATGAACAGGAGCTGTTATCCACAATTCATCAACAATTGGAAAATCCAGACCTGTTGAAAACCTCTTCGGGAATCGCCGGAGACTATGTGCTGGAAAGGGTTGGAGCCACATCGGCCATCATGGATAAAGTGTGTAAAAGTTCAGATGCTAATATGCTTTAGAGAACCTTTCCGAGCAGAGAATTCTTCATAATTTTGGGGTACTTTCGAAGGTTATGAACAATCACAACAATTTCTTAAGGATTTCTTAATCTATGGGAAGTTGTCAATGCATAATTTCGCAACTAATCTATATTTTATCTAAAACCAAAAAGTCTATGAAAACCATTAAAAAGTTATTGCTCTCTCTGGCCATCTTCGGATTGGCATTGAGTGTGATGGGTCAGGGTACGACTACCGCGGGTATGAACGGTCAGATCCTTGACGACAATTCCAGCCCTCTTGCGGGCGCAACCGTGGTTGCAGTGCATGAACCCACAGGTTCTCAGTTTGGAGCCATTACCGGGGAACAAGGTTTTTTCCGGATTCCGAACATGAACATCGGCGGTCCCTACAAAGTGACTGTCTCCTACGTGGGTTATGAGAATTATGATCAGGGCAATATTTACCTGACACTGGGTCAGACCTTCCAGATCAATGTGGAACTGGGAATGACCCAGGTGGCCATAGCCGAGGTAGAAATTGTAGGCCGCCGGGTCAAGGAGTATGATGTTTTTGACGGCAACCGGACCGGTGCTGAAACCGTGGTTGGAGCCGAGCAGATCGGTGACCTTCCTTCGGTAAACAGGAACCTGGCCGACTTCACACGGATGACCCCACAGGCCATCGTGGACGGGAACGGAGCCATCTCCATTGCCGGTATTAACAACCGTTACAACGCCATCTCCTTTGACGGTGCTGTAAACAATGATGTATTTGGCCTTTCACCTACCGGAACCAATGGTGGCCAGACTTATGGTACACCCATATCCATGGATGCCATCGAGCAGTTCCAGATCACTCTGGCACCCTATGATGTTCGCCAGTCAGGTTTTGCAGGAGCCAGCATTAACGCTGTAACCCGCAGTGGATCTAACACTGTGACCGGGTCTGCATACTATTTCTTCAGGAATGAAGGCCTGGCAGGGAAAACCCCCACTGACAATGAAGATGTGGAAAGGATCAAACTGTCTGAATTCAGTTCCAATACGTATGGATTCAGGGTAGGCGGACCTATCATCAAGAACAAACTGTTCTTCTTTGTTAATGCTGAGATGCAGCGGGAACAGACCCCCAAGCCATTTGACTTTGCCGATTATTCAGGGGATAGTGACCAGGCGACTGTCCAGGCCGTAGCTGATAAGCTGATCAATGATTTCGGGTATGATCCGGGTACTTTCCTGACTAAGAACGACGAGCTTAATTCAAACAAATTGATTGCACGGATTGACTGGAATATCAACAGTAAGCATAAGCTAATGTTCAGGCACAGTTACACCAGCCTGGAGGCCATTAAAACCAATAGCTCCAGTTCCCGGTCGATGAATTTCGAAAACAATGCTCAATACTTCCCCAGTGTAACCAATTCAACTGCACTGGAACTAAAGTCAAACCTCACCGCCAGCTCCAACAGCCTGGTGATTGGGTTTACCTCAGTAAGGGATGACAGAGATCCTTACGGAGACAATTTCCCTGCATTCAGGGTATATGACGGCAGCGGAACCCTCTATTTTGGATCGGAACCCTATTCTACAGCCAACCAGCTGGACCAGGATGTATTGACCATCACAGATAACTACAGCATCTACAAAGGGAAGCACACCATCACAGTGGGTACCAACATTGAATTCTCCTCCACCTACAACCTCTTTATGAGGAAGAATTTCGGGGAATACCGCTATTCATCTGTGGCTGATTTTATGACCATTGGTACAGGTGGTGAAGTGCCGGCATACCAGTTTGAAAGGGGTTATTCACTGGTGGATGATATTACCGGTGATGGATCAGCTGCTGCGGCTGACTTTAACATGCTTCAGTGGGGAATCTATGCCCAGGATGAATTCCAGGCATCTCCTGATCTGAAGATTACCCTCGGTATCCGGATGGACATGCCCATGTTCCTGACAGATAGTCCTGTGGATGATCATTTCAACGGTACCACCATTCCGGAACTTGAGGCTGCAGGATGGGACCTGGAAGGAGCGCAATCGGGACAGATGCCTTCTTCTTCCCTGATGTTCTCCCCCAGGGTTGGATTTAACTGGGATGTGTCGGGTGACAAGTCTACACAGTTGCGTGGTGGAGTTGGTGTCTTTACCTCACGCCTGCCACTGGTATGGCCCGGCGGATCTTATACCAACAGTGGTGTTGTTATTGGTGGGGTTTATCACAGAAGCTCCTGGAATGGTGGAGCAAATCCCATTACATTCAGACCTGAATGGGACAACCAGTGGAAGAATCCTGATTTTGGATATCCCGAAGCCGACTACGGCGGACAGGTCGACCTCTTTGCTGAAAACTTCAAATTCCCCCAGATATTCAGGGCCAACCTGGCTGTGGACCAGAAACTTCCCTGGGGCATGATTGGAACTTTGGAAGCGATCTATACCAAAACGCTGAATAATGTGAATTACTTCAATGTGAATGTTGATCCGAATCCAGCCCAAAAATTGGATGGTACCGACAACCGGAACTTCTTCTCGGACGATAATATCACCGATGATTACTCAAGGGTGATGCTGGGTACCAATACCAATGAAGGGTATTCCTACAACATTACGGTCCAGGTGCAGAAACCATTTGACAATGGCCTTACTGCGAACGTGGCCTATACCTTTGGGCGTTCCATGGCAGTCAACGATGGTACATCCAGCCAGAACAGTTCCCAGTGGAGGTATATGGAGAATGTGAGCGGATTGAATTATCTGAATCTGACCGTTTCCGACTTTGACCTGGGACACCGGTTTCTCGCTTATGCAAACTATAAAGTGGACTGGATTGGTCATATGACATCCTCATTCACGCTTTACTATAATGGACAATCAGGGGATGTATTCTCATACGTATACAACGATAATGGTAATCTGAATGGTGAGGGTGAAAATGCCGGGAACCTGATCTATGTGCCCGCATCACAAAGCGAGATCGTTTTCTCCGATGCTGCTACCGCCTCTGCTCAGTGGAGTGCCCTGGATGCGTTTATTGAAAACGATGATTACCTGAGTACCCGCAGGGGAGATTATGCCGAGCGCAATGGTGCCCGCATGCCCTTTACCAGTGTCATTGACTTTAAGTTCGCGCAGGATATTTATGTGAGCAGTGGGGAGATTAAGCACACCCTGCAGCTCACCTTTGACCTGTTTAACCTGGGTAACCTGATCAACAGCGACTGGGGTCGTATGCATTATGTTGGGAATGATGCGTTGCGACTCATCGATTTTGATGGATTTGTTGATGATGTGAATGGAGACTATACTCCAACCTTTACCTTTGATGCTCCTGAAGGAGATGTTTGGGACATCGATGATATCGGGGTACAAAGTTCACGCTGGCAGGCCCAGATCGGACTTCGTTATATCTTCTAATATCGATCATTTTTCGAATGAAAAATTGGGTGTCGTTTTTCGGCACCCTTTTTTTTGCTGATTTCGGTTTGTAATTATCTTTTTCCTGAATAAAGACGAACCCGCATGAACACTGGGATGGAGCGAATAAGGCAATTTCCCGTATTCTTTTAATTACCACTAAATCAGATAATTAACAATCTGATACTTGGAAATTATGCATGATTTTTCTCATGTGACTGACTGTAATTGAGTTAGCTTTAGGGTTAATTTCTTGTTAATAAAATGAGGCTCAATTCCCCCTATCCGTTTTCGAATTCTTCTTAATTTCATTCCCCGAAATCTGTAGTGCAAAGGACCCCTGTTTCATCACCCATTAAGGAAAATCATTTGATTTTTACCATGTGAAAATAGGGCCTTATTACCTCTATTCCAGAGGCTATATTTTGTAATAAGCAGATTCACAGTAAGTTATGAGCCTGTTGATATTAGTTAATAACTATGGATTGATATGGACTAACTCAATGACTATTTTGGTGTTCTGTTAGGCACCTAACCTGGAGGAGAATATTTAAACTGAAAAGAATGGCAGAAAAGGCAGTACCACAAAAAAACTTGACGTTTGTTGAAAAGGAGCTTACTGGTAAATCAGAAGGTCAGTCAGGAGAAGACCAAAAGCTTAGACACACGTACAGTTTTGATGAAGCCTATAAAGCCTCACTTAAGTATTTTGAAGGTGATGAGCTTGCTGCCAGGGTATGGGTGAATAAGTATGCATTGAAAGATTCACAGGGCAAAATTTATGAACGCACGCCCGATGACATGCACCGGCGACTTGCTTCCGAAATCACCCGCATCGAAAATAAGTATGCCAATCCCCTCTCCTTTGATGAGCTGTTCGAATTGATGCGTGGATTCAAATATATCGTTCCCCAGGGTTCCCCCATGACCGGGATCGGAAATAATTATCAGGTAGCAAGCCTCTCTAATTGCTTTGTGATCGGACATGAAGGAAAGGCCGATTCCTATGGAGGGATCATGAAAATAGACCAGGAGCAGGTCCAGCTGATGAAGCGTCGTGGTGGGGTGGGACACGACCTTTCACATATCAGGCCCACCGGAAGCCCTGTGCTGAATAGTGCTCTTACATCCACAGGAGTGGTACCCTTTATGGAACGTTATTCCAACTCTACCCGTGAAGTAGCTCAGGATGGCCGCAGGGGTGCACTCATGTTGAGCATCTCTGTGAAACATCCCGATGTTGAGCATTTCATCGATGCAAAAATGATATCAGGGAAAGTGACAGGAGCAAACGTTTCAGTAAGGATCAACGATGAATTTATGAAGTCTGTGGTGGAGGGGAAATCCTACATGCAACAATATCCCATCGAATCGGGGAGTCCCACCCACACCAAAGAGATAGTGGCCCGTGATTTGTGGAAAAAGATCGTTCACAATGCCTGGAAATCGGCAGAACCCGGGATTCTATTCTGGGATACGGTGATCAGAGAGTCAGTGGCGGACAGCTATTCCGACCAGGGATTTAAAACCGTTTCTACCAATCCGTGTGGTGAAATTCCGCTTTGTCCATATGACAGCTGCCGGTTGTTGGCTGTTAACCTCTTCAGTTACGTGGATGAGCCCTTTACCGAAAAGGCCAAATTCAACTGGGAGAAATTCCGCAAACATGCAGGACTGGCACAACGGATCATGGATGATATTATCGACCTGGAGCTTGAAAAGGTGGAAGCCATCCTGGAAAAGATTTATGCAGATCCGGAAGACGAGGAGATCAAGAAGGTGGAGATCAACCTGTGGGAGAATATCAAACGGAAGGCCCTTGAGGGCAGAAGGACCGGTGTCGGCATTACAGCAGAAGGAGATATGCTTGCAGCACTGGGATTGCGTTATGGCAGTGAAAATGCCATCGACTTTTCGGTAGAAGTACACAAAACCTTAGCCCTGGAAACCTACCGCTCTTCGGTAGAGATGGCAAAAGAGCGCGGAGCATTTGAAATTTTTGATTATAATAAGGAGAGAGATAATCCATTCTTGATCAGGTTGGGCAAGGAGGACCCGGAGCTAATTGAAGAGATGAAGAAACATGGGAGGAGAAACATCTCCTTGCTCACCATTGCTCCTACTGGTACCACCAGCCTGATGACTCAGACCACGTCGGGGATTGAGCCTGTGTTCCTTCCTGTTTATAAGCGTCGCAGAAAGGTGAATCCCAATGATAGAGAGGTCACTGTTACTTTTGTAGATGAGGTGGGCGACAGCTGGGAAGAGTACAGTGTATTTCATCATAATTTTCTCACCTGGTTAAGAGTGAACGGCATGGACCCGGAGGAGGTGAAAAATTTTAGCGATGAAGATGTGCAGGAGCTGGTTAAACGGTCACCCTACCACCAGGCAACCTCAAAAGATGTAGACTGGGTTCAGAAGGTAAAAATGCAGGGAGCCATTCAGAAGTGGGTGGACCACTCTATCAGTGTAACTATCAACCTGCCTTCAAATGTTAAAGAAGAACTCGTTGGAGAGCTCTATGTGAATGCATGGAAAAGCGGGTGCAAGGGAGTTACTGTATACCGTGACGGGTCGAGAACGGGAGTTCTGGTGGCCAGTGATAAGAATAAAAAAGAGGAAACTCAATTCCCCATTAAGCGACCAAAGGAACTGGAGGCAGAGATACTCAGGTTCAAAAATAATGATGAAGACTGGATTGCATTTGTTGGACTGCTTGATGGAAAACCCTACGAGATCTTTACAGGGCGGAAAGAGGAAGATACCTTCCCGATCCCGTCCAAGGTAAAGAAAGGGGTGATCCTTAAAACAAAAAATGAGGACGGAACCAAGCGCTATGATTTCCAGTATGTGGATAAATATGGATACAAGGTGACCATGGGTGGATTGTCACGCCAGTTCAATAGCGAGTTCTGGAACTATGCCAAATTGATATCCGGTGTGTTGAGGCACGGTATGCCGGTAGTGGATGCCATCAACCTGATCAGCTCACTGCGGCTCGATAACGAATCGATCAATACCTGGAGTGCAGGGGTAGTAAGGTCCTTGAAAAAGTATATCCCCAATGGAACAAAAGCTAAATCGGGCCTGAAATGTGAAGAGTGTGATTCAAACAATTTAGTTTATCAGGAGGGCTGTCTGATCTGTACTGAATGCGGCCACTCCAAATGCGGATAATGTGTTTACGCTGTTTGTTGAAAGAGGCCGTCCCAAAAGTCCGGTTTTGATTAATTCTGAGGGATACTTTGGAAGTAACCTGGCATTTTTCACGCAGTGGATAAGCACGTTACGAAAAAGTATCCCTCAGAAAAACAGCGAGGCTGCCCATTTTGAGACAGCCTCCTTTACGTTTTCGGCTAAATATTCTTTCGAAATGACAGGTTAACATTCTCTACCCTGGAGCATATGTATAAGGGTTTAACTTACTCCTTTTCCTCTGCCTTTTTGGAGATCAGGAAGGCCAATACAAGACCCAGCCCTCCAAAAAAGAGAGCAGAGGCAAAATATGCAGGCTCTTCCGGGATCTGGGTATAGGCGTCCAAAAGGCTTCCTATAAACAACCCCAATCCAATACCTGCCAGCAACAGTGCCCACTTCAGGATACCATAAATACTGGGCTTACTGGTATTCATAAAGTCCTTTGGATTGACCCCTTTCTCAATCATGGCCATCCGTTCTCGGTTCCTGGCAGTGGCTACAACGAATACGATCCCAAAAATTGCAGCGAATATTGAAATGGGTACTAAAATCTCAGTTAACATAATTTGTAGATTTTGGTTAAATTTTGTTTGTTGCATCTTTGACGCCCTTTATAGAATTCATGTTACAGGATTCAATAA
>JAUVKN010000082.1 GCA_030596245.1 Bacteroidia bacterium
GCTATTTAATATAATGCTTAACCGTAGCGAAGCGGAGCTCGACGAAGTCAATTATAGGACAATCTGCATAAACCTCAAAATATCAGCATTTTCAGCGCTGGCTGGCGCGTTCTATTTACCTGAGCGATCAGGCGAAGGCAAGCGGCGAAACCTCAAACGAAAACCACGAAGATATCCTGGAGCCAACTTAAATAAGAAAGTCCCAAAATGAGCAGCTCTGCAAGCGCAGACATAATACTAAATTATAGGACAATGGTTGCTGGTGAGGATGGATTTAATCAAAGCTGGTCAACCTGGAGATGGCCGCAAATCCTTTCAACATAAAATCGGTACCGATATAGGGCAGCTACGCAGCCGCTATATCTGATTTTATGTTAATCAGCGGAGCTGAGCAGGAATTGCTTGCATTGTCCTATAATTAATATTATGTTAAATAGATGATGTATAAAGAAAGGGAGATAATTTAACTTTACCTCCCCTTCATATCTTACTAACGCTGCGCTTTTCGTGCAAAGCACTCTTTCTTACATTGTAGTTTTTAGTTCCTTGACACGCTCATACTCATCCATCATCTGCTCCTTATAGTAGATTCTTTGCAGCAGGTCAAGTGTTTCAAACTTGACAGTTTCATTAACGTCATTCAGTTCGTAGGCCTTCTCCAGTGTCGGAATGGCTTCTAAATACTTCTCCTTCCCCAGTTCCAGTAAGCGCTCCCTGGTAGCATCATGCTCCTCAGTGTTGGACCTGTCATAGAAATCAGCACCCTGTAAATAATAGATATAGCCCATATCATACCAAACATAATAGATGCTGGGATCCAGTTCTGCAGCTTTTTTATAGGATTCGATGGCCCTATCAACGAATTCCACCTCTTCCTTATTGATAAGAATACGTCCGTTCCAGTAGAAAGTCTCAGGAATATTTGGATTATTGGCAATAACTCCTTCCATAAATTCAATTCCTTCATCAATCTGCTTCAATTGAATGTATGTGTCTGCAATATTGGCTATTATATTAACAGTATCGGGGTAAATTGTGTAAGCCTCTTTCATGATCTCCAGTGCTTTCAGGGTATCACCCAATGACAAGTAGTCCATTTTGATCTGAAGATAGGTATTGGATCCTCCAAAACCGACTTCAGTAAGTTGTGTATAATACCCGATGGCTTTCATATAGAGCTCATCGTTTTCTGTTTTTCCTGCAATCTCACGAGAAATAATTCCTGAATATTGTACCATGATCGTATCCATCTCTCCTGCAAAGGGATCCAGATTATTAATTTCAAGGACGTTTTCAAATGAGATTAATGCATCATCATAATTATCTGCATAATAATGATTTACACCGTCTCTCTTTAATTGAATCTTCAACTCAATAAGATTCTCCTTTATCTTATCTCCAAGTTTGGCTTTATCATCCAGTTCAAGGGCTTTCAAATAGGCATCTGTGGCAACCCGAAGGGGATCCTCATGAATGGGATCTTTCTTCTTCCAATCCTGAAGGGCACCGTTCACAAAGGTGTAAGTCATGTGCTCATAGTTATAAGTCTCATGAAGTTCATCTTCTATAGTCTCCGTCTCAATACCTAAGGGTTCCTTGTAGAATAGGGTAACTGTTGCAGGGGCCATGCCCTCTTGCAACTGTTCCAGACCGATCATAAACACATCCTGGTAAAGTTCTCCACGTTTGAACCATGTGGCTGCTTTGACATTTTTCTTTGGATCCTGTATATCGGCATCGCTTTTCTCAACTTTCTTCACTACAGAATTGTAGTTCAGTAAAACTACACTTGCACCTTCCTGGGCGTGCATGCTGAGGATAGCTATGGCAATTATTACAAGCGTTACAAACTTTTTCATATTGATTGTGATTTTATATGTTTCAAAAGTATAAACTTTAACAATAACCTTCAAATAAGATGCCAGAACAGTTTACTGATCTACAACATCCTCAGATTGCTCAGAGGTAGTCTCTTCACTTTCCCCATTGGCAGGGACCTGGGTTGCAGCTGCGATCTGATCCCCTTCTCTAAGGTTGATTAACCTGACACCCTGAGTGTTACGTCCCATCACACGGACACCCTTTACAGCAAGTCTGATGGCTATACCATTCTCGGTTATGATCATCAGGTCATCCTCATCCGTCACTGCCTTGATGGCAATCAGATTACCTGTTTTGGAGGTAATATTGATGGTTTTAACCCCTTTGCCTCCCCGATTGGTGAAGCGATAATCCTCCAGGATGGACCGTTTCCCGAATCCATTCTCGGATATAACCAGGATATCTTTCTCCCCTGGTTTGGCTGTAACCATCCCTATTACTTCATCTTTCGCACCTCCAAGAGTAATTCCTTTCACACCCGATGCTGTCCTTCCCACAGCACGTACTCTATCCTCATGAAACCTGATGGCCTTGCCGGACCGAACCGCCAGCATCATCTCCATATTTCCATCGGTGAGCCTGGCATCAAGTAACATATCCCCTTCCCTTACAATGATGGCGTTAATCCCGTTTTGCCGGGGCCTGGAATAGGCTTCTAACCGTGTCTTCTTGATCACTCCTTTCTTGGTGGCCAGCACGATGTAGTTGTTATTGATGTACTCCGGATCCTTAAGATTCTTCACATTCAAAAAGGTCTTGACTGTATCTTCCTTCTCTATATTGATCAGGTTCTGTATGGCCCTGCCTTTGCTGGCTCTGACGCCTTCTGGAATCCGGTACACCTTGAGCCAGAAACATTTACCATTCTCGGTAAAAAACAGGATGGTATTGTGCATGGTGGCAACAAACATATTCACCATGAAATCCTCGTCCCGGGTAATGCTGCCTTTTGCCCCTATGCCACCCCTGTTCTGGGTTCGGAATTCATGCAACGGAGTGCGTTTTATATAGCCAAGCTTGGAAATGGTAATAACCATATCCTCATCAGCATAGAAATCTTCCGGATCGAATTCGCCCTCATCCGGCACCATTTCAGTCCTGCGTTTATCACCAAATTTCTCCTTGACCTCCATCAACTCATCCTTGATGATCTGCATCCTCAAACCTTCATCGGAAAGTATTTTCTTAAAATACTCGATCATCTTCATAAGTTCATCATACTCTGCACGCAATTTTTCACGCTCAAGGCCCACTAATCGCTGCAGTCGCATTTCGAGGATGGCTTTGGCCTGGATCTCTGAAAATCCAAACTTCTCCATCAGCCCATCTTTAGCCTCCTCGGGAGTTCTGGATCCTCTGATCAATGCGATCACCTCATCAATGTGATCCAGTGCTTTTAACAGCCCTTCCAGAATATGCGCCCTCTTCTCGGCTTGCTCCAGATCATACTGGGTTCTTCGAACGACCACTTCATGCCTGTGGCTCACGAAATAGGAAATAATCTGTTTCAGATTAAGTGTCCTGGGCCTCCCCTTCACAAGGGCAATGTTATTTACATTGAAAGACGTTTGTAGTTGAGTGTATTTCAATAGGTTATTGAGAACAACATGGGCGCTGGCATCCTTTTTACAGATAATCACAATGCGCATGCCCTGCCGGTCAGATTCATCATTTATATAGGAGATCCCTTCAATCTTCTTATCATTGATAAGATCGGCAGTCTTCCTGATCAGTTCAGCTTTATTCACCAGGTATGGTATCTCAGTAATAATGATCTTCTCCCTGCCTGAATCTGTGACTTCAATTTCACTTTTTGCCCTGACCACAATCTTGCCTCTTCCTGTCTCGAAAGCTTCCTTTACACCATTGTACCCATAAATGATACCTCCCGTAGGAAAATCAGGAGCTTTTAAGATCTCAGTAAGTTCACTGATCTCAATGTCATTATTGTTTATATAAGCAATAATGGCATCCACACTATCACTCAGGTTGTGTGGTGGCATATTGGTAGCCATTCCCACTGCAATCCCAGAGGTACCGTTCACAAGCAATGTGGGGATCCTTGTGGGCATTACAGTCGGTTCTTCAAGGGTGTCGTCGAAATTGAGCTGAAAATCCACCGTATTCTTGTCCAGATCGGCCATAATATCCTCGGCAATCTTCTGCAACCTGGCTTCGGTATATCTCATGGCAGCCGGACTGTCTCCGTCCACCGAACCAAAGTTTCCCTGACCTTCGACCAGGGGATAACGCAAGGACCACTCCTGGGCCATCCGCACCATGGCATCATAAACAGATGAGTCGCCATGCGGGTGGTACTTACCCAGTACCTCTCCTACGATCCTCGCCGATTTCTTATAGGGTCTGTTGGAGTATACACCCAACTCCGACATGCCGAAAAGCACCCTTCTGTGCACCGGTTTAAGTCCATCTCTTACATCGGGCAACGCACGTGAAACTATCACCGACATCGAGTAATCGATGTAGGCTGATTTCATTTCCTCCTCAATGTTTATTCTCAGTATTTTTTCACCTTCTGCCATCTATTTGCAACTAATTAATTATCAATATTTTATATCTAAGTTAGATACCAATTGGAACAACATACGAAAATAGTTATTTCCCTCCTAAAAACCTTAGCTTTAAGGGGCTTTTATTAACATTGAACTGTTTATAATAGATAGTTGTTTTATTGATATATTCGGCCCTAATTAGTTACTTTGTTATTTACTAACAGAAGCAAGTATAAATTCATGGATGCACAGTTTTCACAGAGAATAAAGGATGTTCTTGGATACAGCAAAGAAGAAGCCGTCAGGTTGGGGAATTCACACATCAGTGTTGAACATCTGTTTCTTGGAATTCTTAGAGACGGAGAGGGACTTGCCATTGATGTACTGGTTGTATTAGGCGTAGAGTTATACGATTTAAGAATGGCAATTGAAAAAAGTATCCGGAATGATCAACCGGCTACAGTTACAGATCCTGATAGTCTACCCTTGCTAAAGAGTGCTGAAAGGATCCTCAAACTTACACACCTTGAAGCTCGTTCTATGAAAGAGAAGACTATAGATACAAATCACCTGTTGCTGGCAATTCTTAAGGATGACAACAATTATGCCACCCGTTACCTGGTAGAAAACAGCATCACCTACAATAAGGTGAAGCAGGAAATTGCTGATTCACAGCCCGAAAGCAGGGCTGACTTCCCTGGTGACGAAGATGACGAAGGAAAGGGCCCATTCAGTGGTGGTCAGCCCGGAGGCAGCAAAGGCAGTTCCGGATCATCTCAGAAGTCCAGTTCCGATACGCCGGTTTTGGATAATTTCGGGATTGACCTGACCAAGGCTGCTGAAGAGGATCGGCTGGATCCCATCGTGGGAAGAGAAACGGAGATTGAGCGTCTGGCACAGATCCTTAGTCGGCGAAAGAAGAACAATCCCATTCTCATTGGAGAGCCTGGAGTTGGAAAATCGGCCATTGCCGAAGGGCTGGCTTTAAGGATCATCCAGCGAAAGGTGAGCCGTGTGTTGTTCGATCAACGCGTGGTTACCCTCGATCTGGCTTCAATTGTTGCAGGCACCAAGTACCGGGGACAGTTTGAGGAACGTATGAAAGCTATTCTTAATGAACTGGTGAAGAATCCTTCTATCATCCTTTTCATTGATGAGATACACACCATTGTGGGTGCTGGTGGAGCAACCGGATCACTGGATGCTGCCAATATGCTTAAACCCGCCCTGGCCAGGGGTGAAATCCAGTGCATTGGGGCAACCACACTTGATGAATACAGACAGCATATAGAAAAAGATGGGGCACTGGAGCGACGGTTCCAAAAAGTGATGGTAGATCCTACTTCCGTTGAAGAGACCATCGATATCCTTTTGAACATCAAGGAGCGTTACGAGGATCATCACAATGTACACTATACAGACGAGGCCATTAACGCCTGCGTGAAACTCACACAGCGCTACATCAGTGACCGGCACCTGCCCGACAAAGCAATTGATGCACTGGACGAGGCCGGATCCAGGGTGCATATTTCTAATATCGTTGTACCCGACCAGATTGTGGAGCTTGAGCATGACATAGAGCAAACCAAACAGGATAAGATTCAGGCTGTAAAAAATCAGAACTTTGAAAAAGCAGCCAGCTACAGGGATAAAGAGAAGGAATTACTGGACAGGCTTGATTCCGAAAAGAAGAAATGGGAGAAAGAGTTGTCCCTGAACCGGGAGACAGTAGATGAGGATAAGGTGGCTGAAGTAGTTGCCATGATGACGGGAGTCCCTGTCCAGCGGATCGCCCAGGCAGAAGGCGCCAGGCTTCTAAAGATGGCCGATGAGCTCAGAAGCAGTGTGGTCGGTCAGGATGAGGCCATTGGCAAAGTGGTCAAATCGATCCAGCGAAACAGGGCGGGACTAAAAGATCCCAACAAACCCATTGGAACCTTTGTATTCCTTGGTCCTACAGGTGTGGGTAAGACCCAGATGGCCAAAGTTCTGGCACAATATCTGTTTGAATCCATTGACAACCTGATCCGGCTCGACATGAGCGAGTATATGGAGAAGTTCTCCGTGTCAAGATTGGTTGGGGCACCTCCGGGATATGTTGGCTATGAAGAGGGCGGACAACTTACTGAAAAGGTACGCCGTAAACCGTATGCAGTTGTTCTACTTGATGAGATTGAAAAGGCCCATCCCGATGTATTCAATATTCTACTTCAGGTACTGGACGAAGGACAGCTAACAGACAGTCTTGGAAGACGTGTTGATTTCAGGAATACCATCGTGATCATGACCTCCAATATTGGAACCCGGGAACTGAAAGATTTTGGACAGGGAGTAGGTTTTGCCACCAAAGCGCGTCAGGATACAGTCAATGAGCATACTAAAAGTGTGATCCATAAGGCACTGAAAAGAGCATTTGCACCGGAATTTCTGAACCGAATCGACGATGTGGTACTTTTCAATACACTTTCGAGGGATGACATCCATAAGATCATTGATATTGAGCTTAAAGGTCTTTACGAAAGAGTGAACACCCTGGGCTTCGAAATCAAGCTTTCAGAAGAAGCTAAAGATTATGTGCTTGATAAAGGGTATGACATCCAATATGGGGCAAGGCCGCTGAAACGTGCTATCCAGAAGTACCTGGAGGATCCTATGGCCGAAACTATCATTAAATCATCCCTTGTAGAAGGTGATACCATGCTGGTAGATTTTAATAAGGAAAAGGAAGAAATCACAGTGGCCATTCAGAAGAGGAAAGGAGCCCTGCCTAAGGGAAAGAAGGAACTACCTGAATCAAAGGCCACAAAAAGAAAGGACTCTAAAGAGGAGAAACCGGAGTAACAACTACTCTACCGAACCGTACAGGTCAAACTCCTCTGCTCCTGATATTTTGACCTTATAGAAGCTACCTATTGTGAGGTCATTATCGTTTGATATCAGTACTTCGTTATCCACCTCTGGTGAATCATGTTGTGTTCTGCCCACATAATAACCATCCTCCTCCCTGTCGATTAGTACCTTGTATGATTTCCCGATCCGGTCCTGGTTGAGTTTCAGAGAAATTTCCTGTTGCAGTTCCATGATGGCTTCTGCCCTGTCAACCTTCACTTTACCAGGTATATCGTCCCTGAATTTTTTGAAAGCAGGTGCATCTTCTTCATGAGAATATGGGAAGACACCCAGCCGGTCAAACCTGAATTCAGAAAGAAAATCCATCAACTCTTTGAAATTCTCCTCAGTCTCTCCCGGGAATCCCGACAGGACCGTTGTACGGAGGGCCACATCAGGAACAAGTGTGCGAAACTTTTCCAACAGCTGTTCCAGCTTTTTACGGTCATGTCCCCTACCCATGTCCGACAGCACTCCATCGTTAATGTGCTGTATGGGGATATCCATATAATTGCAGATCTTCTCCTCTGTTGCCATTAATTCGATCACCTCCTCCGGGAATCCGGTAGGATAGGCATAGTGAAGCCTGATCCACTCAAGATCCGGCACCTTGATAAGTTCTATTAATAGTTCAGGAAGCGCACGTTTCTGATAAAGGTCTATTCCATAATTGGTGAGGTCCTGTGCAATTAGAATTATTTCCTTAACACCCCTGTTGACCAGATTATTACATTCTACTAATAGTTTTTCAATGGAGATGGATTGTTGCTGACCCCTGATCCCGGGAATGGCGCAGAATGCACAGGTCCGGTTACAACCTTCAGATATTTTCAGGTATGCATAATGAGAAGGAGTGGTTACCACCCTATCAGTAAGCAGATGATGGTCCAGTTTACTTCCGGCTGCTTCCAGGATTCGGGACATCTCCCAAACTCCGAAGAATCCGTCAACTTCCTGCATTTCAGCCTGCAACTCATCTTTGTAACGTTCGGAAAGACAACCCATTACAAATAACTTCTTCAGGTTTCCACGCCTCTTCTCTTCGATGTATGCCAGGATGGTGTCCACTGACTCCTCTTTGGCATCCAGAATAAAGCCGCAAGTATTAATGATAACAATATCGGCAGAGGTTTCATGGTCATCGTGCAGAACATGGTAGCCGGAAGACCTGAACTGGGCTAACAGGTGTTCAGAATCCACCAGGTTTTTGGAACAACCCAGGGTAAGAATATTAACGGTCATCATACATTGAAAAGACTGTCTACAAACTCATTCCGGTCAAACACCTGCAGGTCCTCAAGTTTCTCACCAATGCCAATGTATTTAACGGGGATATGGAACTGGTCCGATATACCAAGTACCACACCGCCCTTTGCGGTTCCATCGAGTTTGGTAAGGGCCAGTGCGTTCACTTCAGTGGCTTTTGTGAATTGTTTTGCCTGTTCAAAAGCATTCTGACCTGTGGAACCATCAAGGATCAGCAAGATCTCATGAGGAGCCTCAGGAATCACTTTCTGCATCACCCTGTTTATCTTGCTCAACTCGTTCATTAGGTTCACTTTGTTATGCAGCCGTCCGGCAGTATCGATAATGACTACATCTATCTCTCCGGAAACCGCCGATGAAAGTGTGTCAAAAGCCACAGATGCGGGATCGGATCCCATCTCCTGTTTGACAATTTCGACTCCTACCCTTTCGGCCCAGATGGAAAGCTGGTCAACTGCGGCTGCTCTGAAAGTGTCTGCAGCGCCCAGTAGTACATTTTTACCTGCTTTTTTAAAGTGATATGCCAGTTTACCTATGGTAGTGGTTTTTCCGACGCCATTGACCCCTACCACCATGATCACGTAAGGTTTGGAAGGCAGCGGTTCTTCAAATCCTGCCACAAGTCCCGAATTATTCTCCTCCAGAAGAGAGGCAATCTCCTCTTTGAGAATTGCATTTAATTCACTGGTATTTAAGAATTTATCCTTTGATACCCTGGATTCAATACGTTCAATTATCCGGAGTGTTGTCTCTACACCCACATCAGAACTGATCAGCACTTCCTCAAGATTATCCAGTACTTCGTCATCCACCCTGGATTTTCCCACTACCGCCCGGGAAAGTTTCTTAAAAACACTCCCCTTGGTCTTTTCAAGACCCCGGTCAAGGTTCTTCTTTTTATCTGAGGAAAAAAGGCCCATGAAATTAATGCTTCGCGTTAGTAGTTAACGGTTAGTATTGATACAAAAAAAGCTCTCTTTTTCAAGAAAGCTTTGAAATAAATATTTGAGGACAATGATTGCTATTTGAAGAAATCATTGATGTGTTCATTATGCACCACTTCCTGTTCGAATGTGTATGCTCCGGATTTGGGAGAACGAACCATCTTAATACATTTGGTGAAGTTCCTTCCTTCTCCGCTTTGCAATGTTGCTACAACTTTCTTAGCCATTTTTCAGATCCTTATTTAATTTCGCGATGTAGTGTTACTTTTCTCAGTACGGGATTGTACTTCTTTAACTCAAGCCTGTCAGGAGAGTTCTTCCTGTTCTTTGTTGAGATATAACGTGAAGTTCCAGGCATTCCACTCTCCTTATGCTCTGTGCATTCCAGAATAACCTGTACCCTGTTTCCTTTTTTAGCCATTTCTTACTTGAATTAATAAGATTTAAGAAATCCTTTTTTTACGGCCTTATCCAATGTAGCTTTCAGTCCGTTCTTATTGATGGTGCGAATTCCCTGTGCGGAAACACGAAGGTTCACATACCTGTCTTCCTCGCTAAGATAAAACTTCTTATCGAATAGATTAGGCTGAAAAGTCCTTTTAGTCCTTCTCTTTGAGTGAGATACATTGTTTCCCACCATCATCTTTTTTCCTGTTATCAGACAAATTTTAGACATTTTTCCTTTAAATTTCAGATCGATTCTTCTAACGAGGCGCAAATTACGTAATTATTTATGTAATAATCAAACTTTCATAGCAAAAAAGCTTGTCGGAATTTCCCCTCTAAGCCACTGGATTATATCGTATCCAAAATGAGCCTTCGTAAAAGTTGCATTGCCGTATAAGTTGCCTGGTCAATGATCCGTTCTCTGGAACCTCCATACAGGTACTTTTTCGAATATATCTTATCTCCATAAGTAACACATATCCAAGTTGTTCCAACAGGTTTATCACTGGTTCCGCCACCCGGACCTGCTATTCCTGAGGTTGCAATAGCGGTATCGGTCCTGTAAAAGCTTTTAACCCCATTGGCCATCTGTTCCACCACCTCCCTGCTAACAACCCCCTTGCTGCTTATCAGCGCCTTATCCACATGGAGCACATCTGTTTTAATGCGATTCTCGTATGCAATGACCGATCCTGTATAATAATCCGAACAGCCTGGTACCAAAGTGATCAGTCTGGCTACATTCCCTCCGGTGCAACTCTCTGCGGTAGAAAGGGTCAAACCCCTCTCCTTCAAAAGGAGACCAAGGGCTTCCTCAAGCCCGATGTCATCATAACCGAAAATATGTTGTGGTATAATTTTCAGTAGTTTATCAATAATTACCTGAAGTAATTGTTCTGCTTCTTTTGCACATTTGTCAACTACGGACAGTCGCAACCTCACAAGACCCGGCCTGGGTAGATAGGCCAGTTTAACACAGCCGGGAAGGTCAGACTCCCAATCCCTGAGTAGTGCAGCAAGATATGATTCAGGAACTCCCTGGGTCATAATCGTTTTATGTACTATATGGGGAACCCGGACCCTTTGTTGTATTTCGGGGAGCAGATGGTCCTTCATCAATCCTTTCATCTCATATGGTACACCTGGCAGGGATACCACGATGGTCCCCTCCTTTTCAAACCACATCCCCGGTGCAGTTCCATGATGATTCATCAAGACCCGGCAAACATCCGGCACATCAGCCTGCCTGATGTTGGATTCGATCATGGCACGTCCCCGATCCTTAAAAAAAGCTGTAATTCGATCCAGCACCTCAGGATGTGTGACCATCTTACTTTGAAAGTACTCAGCAAGTGTCTGTTTTGTCAGATCATCCTTGGTTGGACCCAGGCCACCGGTCATAATCACCAGTCCGTATAATCCTATATAACGATCCAGTGTTTTGCTTATTTGCTCCGGATCATCAGACACCGTAACCATCTCTTCCACCTTAACTCCAAGGTTGTTAAGTTGCTGGGATATCCAAACGGCATTGGTATCGGTTACCTGTCCGATCAGTATCTCATCCCCTACTGTGATTATGGCACTGTTCACCTGAATCTTAGAATTTTTAATTGGCTGTCAAAAATATAAAAATTAAACCACTATTGTCCGACTAAGTATTATATTGGTATAACTTTCACTGTATGGTCACACAACAAACAGATTTACTGGAAGTAGCTGCACAATTTGTAAACAGCACGATCAGTCATATTTTCTTAACCGGTAAAGCGGGAACCGGTAAAACTACTTTTCTAAAAGACCTCGCTTTAAAAACACATAAGAATTTTGTGATAGTAGCACCCACGGGCATAGCTGCATTAAATGCGCAGGGCGTAACCATCCACTCACAGTTTTTATTGCCTTTTGGTAGTTTCATTCCGGAGAGGGAACCGGCTGGTAATTTCAGTACAGAGACTAACTTTTACACACAACATACCCTCGCTCGCAAGCACTCCTTAAACAGTGTTCGCAAGCAAGTATTGCGGGCTACAGACCTGCTCATAATAGATGAGGTGAGTATGTTGCGTGCAGATATTTTAGACGCCATCGACTATCGTATGCGCAGCGTAAAAGGCAATTTTTTCCAGAGCTTTGGCGGAACACAAGTGATTATGATTGGCGACCTTTACCAACTTCCACCCATTGTTAAAGACGATGAATGGCATGTGCTGAAAAACTACTATAAAAGCATGCATTTTTTTGAAGCTCTCGCCTTAAAAAGAGAGGAGATGGTCTATATTGAACTGGATAAGATTTTCCGGCAGCAAGATGAAAAATTTATAGGGATCCTCAATAATTTACGAAACAACCTCACTACGGACAAAGACATTGCCACACTGAATAGCTACTACCGTAATGAAAATGATATAGATACGGACAAAGAGGTTATTACGATCACCACGCACAATTATAAAGCCGATGCTATCAACACAAAAGAATTGGAGTCACTTCCCGGTCCATCATCTTTTTTTGATGCAGATATCTTAGGGGATTTTCCTGAAAAGCTCTATCCATTACCGGAAAAAATTGAGTTAAAAGTGGGTGCCCAGGTCATGTTCATAAAGAATGACACCAGTGGGGAAAAGGTCTATTTCAATGGCAAACTGGCACGTATAAAACAGATAGACGATGAAGATATTACAGTTGTAATGGCCGGTGGTACGGACAGGGAATTCGTGCTTCATAAAGAGCAGTGGGAAAATAAGAAATACACCATAGATGAGGAGAGTAAGGAACTGGAAGAGGAGGTGACAGGAACCTTTAGGCAATACCCAATAAAATTGGCATGGGCCGTAACCGTACATAAAAGTCAGGGCTTAACTTTCGAAAAAGCCGTAATTGATGTCGGTCAGGCTTTTGCACCCGGACAGGTCTACGTGGCGCTCAGCCGCCTGCGGAGTCTGGAAGGTTTGGTTTTGCGAACGCGAATTAATACATCATCCATAAGCAGTGATAGAGATGTAGTTGCATTTACCCGGAGTAAAGAACAACAAAAACCGCTGCCGGTAATGCTGGAGGAACAGCAGCGAAAGTTTTTAGAGCGGCTACTGACCACTACCTTCGATTTCTCCGACATATCAAAGCAATTGAATTATCTGCAAAACAACAAAGCAGGTAAAATGGAGTTTGAAGATGGATCAATGCGGCAAGCAATAGGAATATTGCAAGCCCGCATTAAGAATGAAGAGATGAATACGGCAATATTCAAAAAACAATTGCTGAGATTACTTCAACAGAATTTTCCGGAGAAGTTACTTGAACGTATAGCCAGGGGGAGTACTTATTATGGTGCTTTTATGGAAGAAAACCTTCGTCATATATTGGTACACTTAGCAGAGGTAGAGCGCTTTACACGTACAAAAACTTACCGCAATACTTTAAGTGATATCGACCAGTTAATGATGAAATCCCTTGCTGAAATGGGAAAGGCAGTTTATATAGCTAACTGTATAATATCCGGCGAAGAGATCACAAGACTAGAGGAGCAAAACAAAAAGATCATACAACGCAGGATTGAACTGTGGAAAATTGCCGAAAAGGAGGCGGATGATAATCCCAAGTTTACTACCCGTAAAAGTGGACGTAAACTAAAGAAAGGCAAGAAGCTGAAGAAGGGGGAAACCTACAAAATCACTTATGTCCTCTTAAAGGAAGGTAAGTCCATTAAGGAGATTGCCACATCGCGAGGGTTGGCTGTTTCAACGGTAGAGAGACATATGGCCAGGGGCATTGAAGCCGGTGATGTGCGGATT
>JAUVKN010000120.1 GCA_030596245.1 Bacteroidia bacterium
AAAGAATTTCCAGGAGCACTTGAAACTGTTTATGCTTCTGTGGATACCTCTCTGTTGGTTGGATCCTGGGATGGAGGTGGCCTGTCGGATGACGAAACACTTTTAATGCAGATCGGAGACAGCAAAATAACCCTAGGCGAATTTGTTGTTTACCTACAAACCAATCAGAACAAAGGCAAATCCAGGGATCCATATGGCTATGTGGATCTGCTCTTAAGTCAGTTCACACAAGATGTGGTGACAAAGTATGAAGAATCGAAGCTTCCTGAAAAATACCCGGAATTCAGTTACATATACCAGGAATACCATGACGGGATCCTCCTTTTTGACATCATGGATCAGCGTGTATGGTCAAAAGCAGTGTCAGACACTATTGGACTGGCTGCCTATCATAAGGAGCATCTCGGCAATTACATGTGGCAGAAGCGGACCGAGGCCTATTTGGTAACCTGCGGGGAAGATGGTAACCTGGCCGGTGTAAGAAAGGCTTATAAGAAGATTTTGAGAGGAAAACTTGATGAAGCTGCTCTGAATTCGGCTTACTGTTCAAATGATACCCTACCCTGCATTACTTTAACACAAGTGCTGGTGGAGCAGGGTGAAAATGAACAGGTGGATGCCATGAGTGGGCAACCTGGACTGGGTCCGGTTGTAGTCAGTGAGGGATCGAGCAGCTTTGTAATTCTGAAAAAGTTGAGATCACCGGAGCCAAAGGAACTGAACGAAGCACGCGGACAAATTACCTCTGATTATCAAAACTACCTGGAAGCTGAATGGATCAAACAACTGAAGCAAAAATATCCAGTGGAAGTTGACGAAAGTCTGCTCTCCAGAATCAAATCGTAAAGATGATCAAATCCCTGTTTGTCATATCATCATTGATACTTTTAGGACATGGTTGTTCCCTGTTTGAGGGCAACAACAAAGAGGAACCATTGGCCCGTGTATTGGAACAATATCTCTATCCCTCCGATATCAGTGATGCCATACCAGCTGGAACATCCAAGCAGGACAGTATGATACTTGCAAGGCGATATGTAGATACCTGGGTAAGGGATCAATTAATGCTGAACCAGGCCGAACAGGCACTGACAGAGGAGCAGAAAGATTTCGAAAAACAGATTGCCGAGTATCGCCGGTCGCTGTTGATCTTTTCCTACAGACAAAAACTCTTGCAACAGAAGCTGGACACAGTTGTATCCGAAAGCGAGATTCAATCCTACTACCAGGATAACATCAATAACTTTTTACTGGGTCAAAATGTAATCATGGGCACCTTTATCAAGGTACCCCTCTCGGCTCCCCGGATTGATGAGTTGCGGGGGTGGTCCAGATCAAATGGTAAGGATGACCTTGATCAGATGGAGAAGTACTGTATCAGTTATGCTGATAAATACAGTGATTTCAACGATACCTGGGTCTATTTCCCATCCATCAAGACACAACTGCCCATGCAAATCTCTCAGCCCTCCAGGTACCTGAGGTACAACCGGAATATCGAAACAACAGATTCTCTATTCAGATATTTTCTGCACGTAGCTGATCACCTTCCTGAAGGTGAGATGGCTCCCATTGAAATGGTAACAGACGATATTACCAACATCATAATGAATAAACGGAAAATCGAATTTTTCCAGGATATGGAGCAGATGGTTTACAACGATGGTGTGAGCAGAAACCAATTTGAAATTTATCGCTAAAGATCATGATGAAAAAATTAATTTATTTTGTAATTGGAGCCCTCCTGTCACTGAATGTTACTGGTCAGTCGCTTATCATTGACAGGGTGGTAGGAGTTGTTGGGGATTTCAACATTCTTCAGTCAGATATTGAACAACAGTACCTCCAAATGAAAATGTCTGGAATGAACATGGCCCCCGACTCGCGTTGTCAGATATTCAATCAGTTCGTAGAGATGAAACTGTTAATGGCACAGGCCAAGATTGATAGTGTTGAAGTGGGCCCGGATATGGTAGAAATGCAGATGGAATCACGATTGGATTACTTCGTAAGCCAATTTGGGAGTGAGGAGGAGATGGAGAGCTATTTCAATAAATCGATCTTTGATATCAAGGATGACCTTCGGGAAGCCATTTCCGAACAGATGGTCACCGATGAGGTAAGGCAGTCCATAATAGCAGACATATCGACAACACCCTCCGATGTAAAAAGTTTTTATCGCGCCATGCATTCGGACAGTGTCCCATATATCAACACTCAAGTTGAACTTGCTCAGATTGTGGCTTATCCAACCTTCAGTGAAGAGGCTGTTTTCCAAGTGAAAGAACGCCTTCTGGAGCTGAGAGGACGGGTCCAGGAGGGAGAAGATTTCGGCACATTGGCCATTCTTTATTCAGAAGGTCCCAGTGCCTCTCGCAGGGGTGAACTGGGATTTATGATGCGCAGTGAACTTGACAAAGAATATGCAACTACGGCCTGGGCTCTGAAACAGGGACAGGTATCCAAGATCGTAGAGAGCGCATTCGGCTACCATATCATCCAGCTGGTGGAACGGCGTGGTGACCGGGCCAATACCAGACATATTCTGATGAATCCCAAGGCCGATGCAAACGCAAAACAGAAAGCTATTTACAAACTGGACAGTTTGAAAAATGTAATCGAGGATGATTCCATTTCATTCGGAATGGCAGCAAAAATAAATTCGGAAGACAAAAATACCAGCGTGAATGGCGGACTCATTGTCAATCCACAGACCATGGCAGCTACCTTTGAACTGGACCAGCTTCCCACCAAGGATTACTATATGATCCGGAACATGGAAGTTGGGGATCTGTCAGAACCCTTTGAGTCCACAGATCACAAAGGCAAAGCATGCTACAAGGTCCTTCATCTGAAAGAGAGGACTGAACCCCACCGTGCCAATCTTAAACAGGACTACCTGCTTTTACAGAACATGGCACTTCAATACAAAAACAATGAAGTGATGAAAGATTGGTACTCAGATAAGAAAGAGTCCACCTACATCCGGGTCGACCCTTCATTCAAAAACTGCACCCTCTTCGATCAGCAGACCAGCCAGAAATGATCCCGACCCGGCATAAGCCTGTTCTCCTCATATGCTCGCTTATGCTAGGCATGCTCTTCCCAATTCATCAACTTAAGGCACAGAAAGTTACCAGACTTGAGATCCTGAATGCAGAGCTCACAGCTTATGATGTGAAAATAGGGAAGGATGCCAGAAAACTCATCGGTGATGTCCAGATGAAACATGAAGATGTGATCATGTCATGCGACTCGGCTTACTTCTATACATCGACAGGTTCGGTGGATGCCTTCAGCAATGTGAAAATAGTTCAGGGAGATACGCTTACCCTGACCGGTGACCGGGTTCATTACGATGGAAATACAAAACTTGCCCGGGTCAGAAGAAATGTAAAGCTGGTAAACAATGAGATCACTCTACTCACCGACTCGCTCAACTATAACAGGGCAACGGAGATCGCATATTACATGGGAGGAGGTATCCTAACCCAGGAAGATAACAGGCTGACCAGTGGCAGAGGACGATTCTTTTTGGAATCCGAGATCTTCTATTTCATGGACAGCGTGGTCATCACCAATCCAGACTACACCATCTATACCGATAGTCTAAAATATGATACAGACACCGAAATATCCTATTTCAGCGGACCCACTGATATCGTCAGTGAAGAGCGAACAATCTATTGTGAAAACGGTTGGTATGACACACAACAGGATATCTCCTTTGTTACCGATAACGCATACCTGGAGGAGGAAGGCCGGACGCTAAAGGGCGATACACTCTATTATGAAGCCGATATAGGGTTTGGATGGGCCAGCTCAAATGTAGAGCTGACCGACACCACCGAAAACATGATCCTGAAAGGAAATTACGGTCTCTATTACAGTGATCAGGATTATGCCATAGTCACCGACAGTGCACTTATGATCCAGGTGGATGGCACCGATACCATGTATGTGCATGCCGATACACTCCGCTCTCTGCAGAATCCCGAAAATGAAGAGAGTCGTATTTTGAAGGCGTATAATAGGGTTAAGATCTTCAGATCCGACATCCAGGTGATGTGTGACTCACTGGTCTATGTGGAGGCCGATAGTGCCTTTGATTTCTTTGGCGAACCGGTGCTATGGTCCGATGAGAATCAACTTACTGCCGAACAGATCAGGGTAGTTATGGTGAATCAGCAATTACACCGGATGTACCTCACCGGTGTAGCATTTGTTGCCTCTCAAAAAGATTCTGTTAAATTCGACCAGATGCGGGGTAAAGAGATGACTGGCTATTTTAGTGACAACAAGCTGTCGAAAATCGTTGTTACCGGGAATGGACAGACCATCTACTATGCAGTGGATCAGGAGGTCATCATTGGAGCCAATAAAACCGAATGTTCTGACCTGATCATTTACTTAAAAGAGAATCAAATTTCCAGGGTGATTTACATGACCAAACCGGATGGGATCTTTTATCCATTGCACTTGTTTCCTTCGGAGGAGGCTAAGCTGACCGGTTTCAAATGGGTGGAACAGTGGCGACCGCTGACCTGGAAAGATGTGTTTTTCTGGAAATAAAAAAAAGGAGTGAAAGGCTCCTTTCTCAGTATTCATCTTCATTGAAGAAGAAATCATCTTTGCTGGGATAATCGGGCCAGATATCTTCAATACTTTCGTAGACATCGCCCTCATCCTCAATTTCCTGCAAATTTTCAATTACTTCCATAGGTGCACCTGATCTGATGGCAAAGTCAATTAACTCCTCTTTGGTGGCAGGCCAGGGTGCATCTTCAAGTTTAGAGGCTAATTCCAGGGTCCAATACATTTACATAGCAATTTGTTAAAATAACAGCTTCCTGTTAGGAGCGGCAAATTTAAAAAAAAAATCAATTCCTACAACATGCTTTTCCAAGGCTTCTGTTTAACACCCTTAAGGCTTGCAATTTTCCGCGAAATCACGAAAAAATAGTCGGACAACCGGTTATAGAACTGGACAATTGCAGCATCAACCGAAGTCTCCTGCATCAACTTCAGAATGGTTCGTTCGGTTCTTCTGCATACGGTCCGGGCAATGTGGGCTTGCGACACAGCGGGATGTCCTCCGGGGATCACAAAAGAATGCAGAGGTTCCATAGAGGCATCCATTTCATCAATTCTGTTTTCAAGAAATGTCACCGGATCACTACCAAGTTTCGGTAATCCTTCACGGTTCTCTTCTGGGATTTCTTCCAAATTCATTGCCAGCATGGAGGATGTAACCATCTGGACATCAAGTATTTTCAGAAGATCTTCTTTTATGGATGGGTCCTCCACAAGGTCTCGCAGCATGGAGGTGTGGGCCATCAACTCATCTACCGACCCATATGCCTCTATCTGTGGATGAAATTTAGGAATCCTTCTTCCCCCGATTAAGGATGTTTCACCCTTATCTCCACCTTTGGTGTAAATGACAGATTTCTTGCTCATTCATCCCCCTATCTCTCAGGATTCTTATTGATCTCGATCTTATCGACCTTTCCATCAAACAGGCGGATTATGCGATGGGCATAGCGAGCGATGGTCTCTTCATGGGTCACCACTATGATGGTGTTCCCCAAAGAGTGGATCTCTCCGAAAAGTTTCATTATATCCAACGACGTTTTTGAATCCAGGTTCCCGGTGGGCTCATCTGCCAGAATAATAGAAGGATTGTTCACCAGGGCCCTTGCCACAGCCACCCGCTGCCGCTGTCCACCTGACAATTCATTGGGTTTGTGCTCCATCCTGTCACCCAATCCCACATCTTCAAGGGTTTTTTTCGCCTTTTCCACCCGTTCGGTCTTGCCAAATCCCGCATAGATTAAAGGGAGGATCACATTTTCAAGCGCCGTATATCGGGGCAGCAGGTTGAAGGTCTGGAAAATAAAACCGATCTCCCGGTTCCGGATCTCAGCCAAACGGTTATCGTCCATTTTACTCACATCGGTCCCGCTCAGAACATAGGACCCACTGGTGGGGGTATCCAGGCAACCTATCAGGTTCATGAGGGTAGATTTACCCGATCCCGACGGACCCATAATAGCTACATATTCATTTTCTTCGATATCAATATCCACCGAACGCAGAGCTTCCACAGTGATAGAACCAATGTAGTAGTTCTTAACTAATTTATCCAGACTGATGACTGTTTCCATATTGTATTAAATTGAACACGAAAGTAAGAAATATCGACAATACTTAATCTAAAAAAAACTTAAAACTTAATTTTCACATGGGCTTTGTGAAGATCTTTTCGAAGCAGCAAAATTCCCATGTGGTACAGATCGATGCTCACCCTCACCTCGGGCCAGGAGATCACCTCCTGCCAGGCAAGGTTCATCCCCCTGGACCAATAAATGTCATCCATGATGATCACCGCTTCCTCTCCCACTGTTGTTATTAATCTTCTCACATAACTGATGGTTGGATCATACCTGTGGTTGCCATCCACAAAAGCCACAAAACGACCCTTTATGTCAGGAATGATGTCATTCAGTTTCTGATCCAGATCACCATAATGTACTTTGACTCCCTCCAGCTCACATCGTTTAATCACCCCTGCAGCAAATTCTGCCCGGTCAGGGTTCCCCTCAATGGTGTGCAGCGGGGTTTCGGGAGACCCGGCAGCCAGGTAGATGGTAGAAATACCCAGTCCGGTCCCCAATTCAATGATCATCTCCGGTTTAAACCATTGGGTGATCCTGTAGAGCAATGCTCCCTGTTTTCGGGACACAGAAGAGACTCTGACGAATGACCGGACTGTGCGATTTTCAGATTTATCTGCCGATGACGGTGCACCCGGTGTCCCTGCAGGTACCAGATTCAGGTCATTTCGAAGTTCTCTGTGGAGCTTTTGAATCTTCACCGGGACTTCACCCTTTGAGGCGTTGAAAATCACATGGTGGACAAAATCAAACAGGTAGGGAGAGTGAATACGCCGGCCCTGTCTGTGCCTCCGATAAAACAGATGTTCAATGTATTTAAGGATTCGCCACACCATGGGTATGCTTTTGTGATGATTATGCTTTCGTGCAAAATGCTAATTTTACATAAATTGCTCCAGGCATGCAACAATATTTACAACAGGATATTCAATTTCTTCCGGGAGTGGGTCCCAAACGAGCCGACATGCTTAGACAGGAGCTGAAGATCCAGAACTTTGAGGATCTCCTCACCTATTATCCATACAGGTATGTGGACCGGAGCAGATTCTATAAGATCTCTGAGGTAACTTCCGACATGCCTCAGATCCAGATTCGGGGTCAGATTGCCGGATATGCCTCCATTGGTAAAGGAAGAGGAAAGCGGTTGACAGCTGACTTCACCGATGGCAGCGGTCACATCCAGCTGATATGGTTCAGGGGTGCAAAATGGATCCCGGAGAACTACCCCATCGGGAAAGAGCTGGTGGTATTCGGAAAACCCACCGTGTATCAAAGGAAGCTCAACGTGGTTCACCCCGAATTGGAAGATCCCGCAAAGAAACATACGGTCAGTTCCAACCTTCAGGCAGTTTACTCCACCACCGAAAAGCTGAAGGATCACTATCTCAACTCTAAGGCCATCAGTAAATTGATGGCTAACCTTATCAAGGGCCTGCCCTCAAAGTTTGAGGAGACTTTGCCCGCCTGGCTCCTGCAGAAACTGAACCTGGTGAACCTGGAGAGTGCCATGCGACAGATCCATTTTCCCGATACGGCGGCTCAATATAAGAGAGCGGAACTGCGGCTGAAATTCGAGGAACTTTTCTATATCCAGCTGAACATTCTTCAGGGAAAAACCGATCGGAACAAGCGCTTCAGGGGGAATGTATTTGAGACCGTGGGTGAGACATTCAATACCTTTTACAAAGATCATCTACCCTTTGAACTCACCGGTGCCCAGAAGAAGGTCATGAAGGAGATCCGGAGGGATATGGGTTCAGGACGTCAGATGAACCGGCTCCTGCAGGGGGATGTGGGCAGTGGCAAAACCCTTGTGGCGCTCATGTCCATGTTGATTGCCATCGACAACGGATTTCAGACCTGCATCATGGCCCCCACTGAGATCCTGGCTCAGCAGCACTTTAAAAGCCTTGGCAAGTTCCTGGAGGGCATGGATGTGCAGGTAAAACTACTGACCGGATCCACAAAAAAGGCTGACAGGGAACCGATTCACAGCGGATTGCTGGATGGATTGCTGCAGATCCTCATTGGCACCCATGCGCTTATTGAGGATGTGGTTCAGTTTAAGAACCTTGGACTGGTGGTAATTGATGAACAGCACCGTTTCGGAGTGGCCCAGCGGGCAAGGCTCTGGAAAAAGGCCAATGTGCTGCCCCACGTACTTGTGATGACGGCCACTCCTATTCCGCGTACACTGGCCATGACCCTCTATGGTGATCTGGATGTTTCGGTAATTGATGAATTGCCTCCGGGCCGCAAGCCTATCATTACACGACATTCTTATGATTCAAAGCGGTTGATGGTATTCGGATTCCTGAAGAAACAGCTGGCTGCCGGAAGACAGGCTTATATTGTTTATCCGCTTATTAAAGAGTCGGAAACCTTAGATTTCAAGGATCTGGAAGACGGGTATGAAAGTATCTCCCGCGCCTTTCCCCCACCCGATTACCAGGTGAGTGTCGTGCATGGCAAAATGAAACCGGAGGAGAAGGAGATCTCTATGCGACACTTTGTGGCGGGACGAACACACATTATGGTAGCCACAACGGTCATTGAGGTAGGTGTGGATGTGCCCAATGTCAGCGTTATGATCATCGAAAGTGCGGAACGTTTCGGACTTTCCCAGCTACATCAGCTCCGGGGGCGGGTGGGACGTGGAGCCGATCAGTCTTATTGCATCCTTATGTCGGGTTACAAAATATCGGAAGAGGGAAGAAAACGCCTTGAAACCATGGTGCGAACCAATGATGGCTTTGAAATCGCCGAAGTGGACCTGAAACTGAGGGGACCAGGCAACATTGAAGGCACTCAGCAGAGCGGCATCCCCTTTAATCTGAAGATCGCTCACCTGGGCAAAGACGGCCAGATCCTTCAGCTGGCCCGAGACACGGCCGAAAATATCGTCGCCGAGGATCCCAAACTTCACCTCGAAAAAAATTTCATCTTCGCCAAACATGTGAAGAAAGGTAATCCGAACCGGATTGATTGGGGGAGTATTAGTTAACCACATTCATTCAACACTATCCAACTGTTTTTATTTATCTTTGATTAACATGAATTCTGTATTAAAAGGGTAGGAAAAACCCTCTATCTAAAACAGGATACATAGTAAATACCACCACAATCCACATTTCCAGTCTGAGAATACCTGAAAATCTCTTCACCGGATAATGGAATGGTTCAAACCTATTTTCTTCTGGGAGGATATTACAGTTATCATTTTGTAGGCAAGGTGAACAATACAGGCATTGATTTCCAGGATGTTTACGATAATCAGGAAAGGACTGACCAGCATTCTGCAAGATCCTGCTTCAGGCAGCGTGACCTGTGAGGGTGTTTCGCTTAGCATGGGATATATATTTTAATCCCCTCTGCTATTTAAATCCAGAATAAATAGAAGGGAAACCTCATTTATATGATATGCAGCAAGTGAGAATCATCCAACATCAATAATTTTGTATCTGCTTTGGATGAGATCCCAATATGTCAGCCCAGAACCTAATAGACCACGAAGGAATTATTGACCACATTGATGCAGATGTGGCACATGTCAAAATCGACAGTCAATCGGCATGTGCTGCCTGCCATGCTAAGGGAGTATGTGGGGCCGCCGACCAGGAGAAGAAATTCCTGGATATCCCTCTCAATGGCGCAAAATATAACGAAGGGGAGTCTGTTCGTGTACAAGTTGCCAGGCACCTGGGATTCAGAGCAGTTGCACTTGGTTATCTCTTTCCGTTTTTAATCCTGATGGGAGTATTGATCAGCCTGACTATATTAGAAGTAGATGAATTAAAAGCCGGATTATTTGCTTTGCTTTCGATTATCCCTTATTACCTGATCCTATACCTTTTAAGGAGACGCATTGCGTCTACATTTACATTCAGCATAAGAAAACTATAATGGTGCAATGAGTCAGATCATTCTATTTACTATCGTCACACTGGTTGCCATCGGGGCTGCGGCAGCTATTATCTTATATTTTGTGGCTCAGAAATTTAAGGTGTTTGAAGACCCCCGGATCGATGAAGTGGAAGAGGCTCTGCCAGCTGCCAATTGCGGGGGATGTGGGTTTCCAGGTTGCCGCAATTTCGCAGAAACGCTGGTAAAATCCGATTCATGGGATGATCTGTTCTGTCCGGTAGGTGGAAACGAAACCATGGCCAAAGTAGCAGCTATCCTGGGTAAGGAAGCCATTGAACAGGCACCCAGGGTCGCCGTTATCAGGTGTAACGGAACACCCGAATTCAGACCCAGGTACAATGTATACGACGGCGCTCCCACCTGTGCCATAGCACACAGCCTCTCAACAGGCGAAGGAGGATGTCCACATGGATGCCTGGGTCTTGCAGACTGTGTGGTTGTTTGTAATTTTGACGCCATTCACATGGATCCTGTCACAGATCTGCCTGTGGTTGTTGATGATAAATGTACTGCCTGTGGTGCCTGTGTGGAAGCCTGCCCGAGGGACATTATTGAGTTGCGGAAAAAGAATAA
>JAUVKN010000281.1 GCA_030596245.1 Bacteroidia bacterium
TCAGGGTAATCCATTACCGAAGAGATGGCCATCTGAGTTGTCGGATAAAAAATTAAAAATTCAGGCAAGGATAATGATTCACGAAGAGGAATTGGAATGGCTAAAAGACAAGCTGGAGAAAGTGCTGGCTGCGGCCAAAAAGGCACCCTCCAAAACTTGCCTTCCTGTAAACCGACAGTTTTGGTCAGCGGCCACCCTGAGGGATGGCTTACTGGAAACCATCGCAAATCAGAAAGTGACAACGAATGAAGACGGCATCCTGTATATCAGCGATGAAAGAAGCCCGTACCGAGGCTTGCTCGTGTGGCGTTGGAAAAGTCAGGTAACGGCGATAATGGGCCGAGAATACCGGTACCTGTGCAACCAGGAACGAAAGGAAGCTGAGAAGGAAAATCGTCCACTGAAAAAAATTGCTTATCCAAAAGCACCAATCTACAATCCGGAAACTGATGAAATTACATACCCAGGTTACAGCCGGGATTGGACTAAAAAATAAAGGTGTGGTGAGTGGTTTTCTTTTTTTTCTTTTCATGGTGGGGATCCGGGTTTTTGTCTCCGTTGTTATTGTGCCTGGATCCCTTTTTTTTAAACTTGGAAATTATGGATAAAACAGAAAGGCTGAATAAAGAGATTCGAACCAGTCGGCAGTTCTTGAAGGATTTGGAAATGGATCCGAAGTTGAACTCAGAAGTTATTCAGTGGATGAGGTGGATGCTGAAGAGGCTAGAAGCCCAAGCATTGACGTTGGAGTTGCTTGGATTTCGGGAATTGGGAAACGTCCATAGTACTCGCATATACACTATGTTTCAAAACTAATATATATGACCCCAGGAAAGTGAATACCGGGATAACTATCCACAGGATCTTGCCCGGTCCTGCTCACAAAGGTAGTGGATGGTAGTTATTCCGACAGGGTCAAAACGCTGATTTTTCATAGTAAGTTTGGTCAACATGGTTATCGATTGCCGGGGGATGTCTTAGGATGTCTCCCGGTTTTTTTATGCTAGAAATTGTCTATATTTAATTAACTAAAAGCCCACCAACATGAGTTTACAGCCCAGAGACAGGTTAATCATTGCTATCGGTGCAGTCATAATTATATTCCTAGTTATTCTAACTATAAGAGAGGTATCACCCTCTTCCAAACCTCCAAGAACAGACTCAAAGAAAACAGAAAGAAGAGACCACAGTGATGGCCATGATGCAGCCAAATCCATACAAACTTATCAAGTTGAGTATAAAGTAATCTGCGTGGATTGTGATGTTAGCTATACCAACGAGACGGGCGGAACAGATCAACTTAATGAAGTTACAGGACCTTGGAGCAAGGAGATATCAGCTAAAGGAGATGATTTTATACATCTTAGAGCGCAAAATGGTAATTTGAATAATTTGCCAGTAACGGTTACTATTAAGATAAACGGAAAGGTAGTTGAAACCGAAACCTCTAATGGCAGATTTGCAATAGCTGATGTTTATTGTAAGCCCAAAGATGTGGACTGATATTTCCGGTCCCATCACATTAACCTGTATGGACTACGAAAAAGATGTTGAGGAGCTGCTCCTCTGGTTTGCGATTTTTGATTAGTGGGAAATAAGTCGTTAAAAGTCAACAAAATACTTGACTGATATGTATTAATAAGAGTAACTTGTTATAGTCTAACCCCCAAAATCATTTATCATGCGAAAATTACTAGTTATCACAGCCCTCCTCCTGTTTGCAGGAGTATCTTTTAGTCAAACTTTACAAAAAGACGGGATTGTCTCAATTCATGAATGGACTGTAAAACTCAATCCTGATGTTACAATGAATCAATTCTTGGAAATATGGGACAACACATTTAGTGCATTAATAAAAGAAGCTATGCCAGAGATGAAGCCTTTAGTAATAAAGGGTATTGGTAAGGATTATAAATTCGAATATGCTGGACTCTATATCTGGGAATCTATCGATGAATTCAGAAAATATTGGAATGAAGACGGAAGCCCTACAGAAAAAGGTATGCCAATGGTTGAAAAGTTAATGAGTAAAATGAGCGTATTGGAAAAGTATGGCGAATTTACCTATACCGCGAAAGATTATGTTATTATTCAGTAATTGATGATAAATTAAGTACCAGTTCCCCCCAGTCTTAATTGGCTGGGGGTTTTTCATGGGCTGGTATCCTTCATATTCACCAAATCAACTCCAAAACAGCCCCATTTCGAGCATATCTCCCCATGGATAGGGTAGAGTGTCACTGAGGGGGTGAAAATCCAATGTTGGTGAAATTGTTGGTGAAATCAAAAAGGCAGCCACAAGTATTTCGTTGTAACTGCCTTATTATCAAGTGAACTAGAGAGGAGTCGAACCCCCAACCTCCTGATCCGTAGTCAGGTGCTCTATCCAGTTGAGCTACTAGTCCAGCATTTTGTATGCTTTTCAGCGTTTGTTTGAAAAGCGATGGCAAATTTAATCATTTCCATACAATTCCAAAACACTTTAGCCATATTTGATGTTCCTTATGTATATTTGGTAAAAACCCGTTTTATGAAAAAAATCCTTAGGATAGTACTGATAACCATTGGTGTACTATTGGTATTGCTGATCACCATTCCTATTCTGTTCAAAACGAAGATTGAAACCATGGTGAAGGATCAGGTCAATCAGAATATTCATGCTTCGGTTGACTGGTCAAAGTTCAGCTTGTCTCTATTCAGGGGTTTCCCAGATCTGAGTATAAATCTGCATCAGGTTTCGGTGGTTGGGTTGGAACCATTTGAAGGTGATACTCTTGTGGGTTTGAAGAGGTTCGAATTCAGGGTGAATCCCTTCAGTGCCATTGGAAAAAATATAGAAGTGAAATCAGTTCTTTTGGATCAACCGTTGATTAATGGAATAGTTCTGGAGGACGGCACGGCCAATTGGGATCTTGTGCAAGTGGAGGAGGACGAAGTCAAATATGTCCCCTCTGAAGAATGGGAAGAGCCAGGGAAGATGAAAGATGAGAAAGAATCATTGACTGTATCACTTCAGCGTTTCGCCATCGTGGATGGTCGGGTGAGTTATACCGATGCAGCCATGGATGTGGAAGCGGAACTGAGTGATGTGGATATGGAACTCCGTGGTGATTTCTCCATGGAGGAGACCGAATTGGAGTTGGTACTAAACCTTCAGGGGATCAATGCCAAATATGGTGGAATTCGCTATATGAAGGATGGAAACCTCGGTCTGGATCTTATTACAGCTGCAAACATGGTCGAAAACAGATATACTCTGAAGAAGAATGAGATAAATTTAAATGGCCTGGTTTTAGGAGCGGAAGGAGAGGTCACTGTTTTGGAGAATGGTGCCTTAGATATGGATCTGCAATTTTTTTCCCGTGAGACCTCATTTCATACGCTATTGTCCATGGTCCCAGCCATCTATCTGAAAGATTTTGAATCCCTTAAAACCAGTGGGAATTTGCTATTGGAAGGGAGTATAAAAGGTATCATGGTAGATTCACTTTTACCTGATGCAGCACTGGTCTTACAGGTAACTGATGGGTATTTTGCCTACCCCGATCTTCCCAAAGATGTTTCTGATGTACAGATCGAACTGAAAGTGGATTACCGGGGCACTGATATGGATGCAACTACTGTAGTCCTGGAGAGGTTTCACCTGTTGCTGGGAGGAAATCCATTTGACCTCACACTGCAGGTGGACCATCCCATAAGCGACATGCATGTGGCAGGAGAGGCCATGGGGATGATCGACTTTGCTTCCCTGCAGGATGCAGTACCTCTTGAGGATGTTACACTTGGTGGACGATTGGAAACAGATTTGCGCTGGGATACACGCATGTCATACATAGAACAGGAAAAGTTTGAACAGGTTGACCTTGCTGGCACTCTTATGATTGAAGAGGTAAAGGTGGAGGCGTCGGATATACTGGTGCCGGTGGAGCTTCAGAAGTTGGAGATGGTTTTTAATCCCAGAATTGTGAAACTGGTGACAATGGACCTGAAGCTGGGAACCTCTGACCTGCATTTGGATGGGGAGCTTTCCAATTTCATTCCATATGTGTTTAATGACCAGACCGTCTCAGGAACATTGAATGTAAAATCACGTTTACTGGATGCAAATGAGTTGATGCCTGCTGATACAGAAGACTCCGTTCCCGAAGAGAGCGAGGTGCAGTCTGACGAAGAGATTGATGTTGCTCCACCCGACTCGATTGCCGAACCTGGCCAGACAAAGATCCCGGAAAATATCAATTTTAACATGGCATTGGATATGAAAAGGGTGATCTATGACCAGATCGAATTGGATAATATTACAGGAGTTCTTAAGGTCAGTGAGGGAGTGGCAAATATGGAAGAATTGAGCCTGAATGTAATCGAAGGGAGCGTTACTGCATCGGGCGTGGTGGACACCCGGGGAGAATTCACTGAGGTAGATGTTTTACTGGACTTGAATGAGGTGGATATCCCCTCATCTTACAAAACCTTTGTGACGGTTGAACGACTGGCTCCTATGGCAAAATATTGTAAGGGGAAAGCCAATGTCAAGATGCAGTATCATTCATTGCTGGATGCCTTTTTCACACCTCTTTATGAAAGCATCAACGCCAGGGGAAGGATGTTTACACGTGGATTGCAGATTTATAACCTTAATTCATTTGTTAGATTAAGCGAACTTTTGAAGAATGAAAAGTTCCGCGAGATGGCACCTGATGAAGTAGATGTGAATTTCACCGTAAGGGATGGTAGGGTAATGGTCGACCCCTTTGATATGGAGTTCGACGATTCTAAGATTACGGTTTCTGGTTCACATGGAATTGACCTGACCATGGATTACCTGCTGGATATGAATATCGCAAAGAGTGATCTGGGTGAGGGAGCTAACGAACTAATGAATGGTTTATCACTCCTGGCTTCTGGTGCCGGCATTAAGATCCCGGAATCGGATTATGTAAAAGTAAAAGCCAGTATTACCGGCACTTTTAATAAGCCAAAAGTACGTACTGACCTGAGTGGAAATTTAAAATCGTCTGGTGAAACTGTCAAAGCTGTGGTGGAGGAAAAGGTAATGGAAGAGGTGGAAAAGGTGGAAGAGCAGGTCCGTGACGAAGCCAGTGAAAAAGCTGATAAGATCATCAGTGATGCAGAGGCAGAAGCAGAACATCTGATTGAGGAAGCGCGAAAAGCCGGGGATGAGCTGGTGAAGGAAGCAGATCTTCAGGGGAAGAAACTGATCGAAGAGGCCGGAAGTAATCCCCTGAAACAGATTGCAGCTAAAAGAGGAGCAGAGGAGCTGAAGCGTCAGGCCGAAAAACAATCGGCGAACCTGGTTCGGGAGGCTGTTATAACAGGGAATACGAATGATACCACCTAAGGAAGAAAAACGATACCACTCTAAATCTTCTTTTTTTCTTTTTTTGGCAATCTCCCTCCCAATAACAGCGGGGAGTTGACAAAAAAAGGAAATCTAATCCAAAATACAT
>JAUVKN010000076.1 GCA_030596245.1 Bacteroidia bacterium
TGACCCACGATCATCAGGAAGCCATGCAGACCGGGGACAAAATTCTGGTGATGAATGAAGGGATGATTGAGGCCGCCGGAACACAGAAGGAAATAGGAAACTCTAACAATCATTTTGTAAGATCATTTATAAAACTTTAAAAAAGAATGTTATGAAAACAACACTGAAAGTTCTAACACCGGTTGTGGCACTCGTTTTAATTACTGTTGCCTGTGGCAATTCAACCCCAAAAACTACGCAAGAGAAGGTACAAGAAACCAATACCCAAACTGAAGTGGATGAACCCGTAAAACAGACATCTAACTCCGTGTTTGATTTTGAAAATTATGTTTCCGCTCAACTCCCCGATGGCTGGTCACAGTATTATACCGGTCCCGGTGGCACCGACTGGAAGGTGGTGGATGATAATGGCAATAAGGTTCTGGCCCAACTCTATTCTGACAATCCCAACGGGCATTTTAATATCATCGTGAATGATGCTTTGAGTATGAAAGACATGACCCTTTCGGTCAGGATCAAAGGTGTTACAGGTGAACACGACAAGGGTGGAGGTTTTATATGGCGGTTTACCGATAAGGATAATTACTATGTGGTCCGGTCGAACCCGGAAGAGGACAATATGGTGTTGTACAAGGTAGAGAAAGGAAAACGGACCGACCTTCCGTTAGTGGACAAAGGAAGAACTTACGGAGTGGATGTTCCACCTCTGGGAGATACCTGGCACACCATGAAACTGACTGTAAAAGATGATCTGTTCACCATTTATCTTGATGATAAGGAGCTTTTCATGGTTCAAGACACCACATTTCCCCTTGCAGGGAAAATTGGACTCTGGACAAAAGCCGATGCAGTAACTTACTTTGATGATTTTGAGGTTCAATAATAACCTCACTATGATCAGTTGCCTATCATTGTATTAAAAACATCCAATTGCTCCTTCATGGCAGCAATTCTGTCCTCTGGTTTTGTACGGGCCTCAAGCAGGATCCACCCTTTATAATTCATTTCAACAAACAAATTCATAAGCTGCTGGTAAGGATATTCCCCCACATTCAATTCACGAATATGAACCGTATCGCCAAACCATTTTTTTACTGAATTGAAATTTGCTTCAAGCCCGGGAGAATTCAAATCCTGGTCATTGCAATTCCAGCACATGGTTACACTTTTTTCAGTGACCTGTTCAAATATGGCTTTCATATTAGGGATTTCCTGGGATACACTGCCATGAACCTCTACCCGGATAACCTGTCCCAAGTCAGCGGCATATTGACCCACTTCATTGAGTGAAGCTGCAATTTGTGCAATGGTTTTTTCCTTTGGCACTTCTTTAGGAATACCGTTAGGTTTTACTTTAATTCCTGTAGCTCCAATGTCTTTGCACAATTTAAGATAGGCTTTGGTGCCTTCAATATTCTTCCTGACATCAGCCTGATCAACTTTATGATATTCGTAATTTGATCCGTATCCCACACAGGTAACCGGACTGTCGGCAAAGCGTTTCTTAACTTCAGAACGCTCCCCTGCCGAAAGGCTGGTTTCCACTCCATGCGCATGCTGAGTGCGCAATTCAACACCCAGGAATCCGGCCTTTTCACAGTTAGCGATAAGGGTAGGCAGATCCCAGTCCCTGCCCCACTGGTAGGTGACCAGACCAAATTTCATATTTGACTTTCTCATCATGGCATGTGCCGAAAAAGGGTCAATGAGTATTAGACCAGCTCCGGCCACAAGGCTCTTCTGAAGAAAACTACGACGTGATTTATTTATATCCATGTTAAGTAAAATTTTAAACCCTAAGAAATTGCTTACTTTTTAGCATACTCATCGGCCAGTTGATTAATTTGAGTATCAGTTAGATTTTCAGCTGCAACAACAAGCCTGTATTTAAAAGTTACAGTCTCGCCTTTTTTCAGACTGAAGTTCAATTCATTTTTACCCTCAGAAAACACCTTCTGACCAAGTGTATTGGCTGCAAACAATCCATAGTCACGTGCATGCCAATAGGTGGGGTAACCCACATTTGAAGGGTGATCGATGATCACAAGCGCTACAGGCTCACCTTTTATTTCACTCTCCAGTTTCATCCAGCGGCAGCGTGTTCCCCATACCTCTTTCCCCTCTACTCCTTCAGCACTTCTGTAGTCACCTTTCACAAACGTATTGTCCATTTTCTCCACCCTGGTAACTACACCGTGTGAGTCCATCAGGTTGGTCGGTTTTTCAGATGGAAGTTCCATTTCACGGGCTACACGAATGGCAAACATTCCCTCTTTGTTGTCGGTGAAATTCACTTCATCAATAACGGCCGTGAGTGTGGTAGTACGGTCGATGATCCGAAAACCCTCCATGGCCATGAATTCGAAACTGGTTAGCTCCTCCAACATTTCTGTTTGATCCGGAGATTTCCAAACTGCACTGGTTGCCAGCAGGGCCGACCCCTTACCGCTCTTCACTTCATCAATAGAACGGTGATAAATGGTACCAAACCCGTCTCTTCTTTCAGGGGAAATGGCTTCTGAGTTGTTCCAGAAATCAAGTCCGTTCACATCTCCATAGTTTAACCAAACACCCACATGGTGCGGATGATCAGTTCGATCGCCCTCCTTATTGATCATAGGAAAACTGCGTGTCAACATGTTTCCTGCCGGAGACATAACCGGCCACAATACCGGCTTTTTTACATTGTCGGGATAGATGTATGAGGTAAAGAGCTTACCGTCGACCATTACATCAACCTTCTTCTCAGCATCATTTACCTGCAAATCAACCGTCGGTTTGGTACTGCATTGACTCAATAGCAACATACTGCTGCTCAAAGCAGCCAATAATATAAATGCTCTGTATTTCATTGGTGTATATTTTAATTTATATGATATCTAAGGGATTGTATTACTAAACTTTATTCGGAACCTCAAAACCTTCACGATAATTTCGTGTGAGCATTTGATCCGCTTCAGGGTCGTTCACAAATTTCTCGGATTCAGGATTGAAAGTCAATACACGATCCAATCTATATGCGATGTTACCCAGATGGGCCAATCCTGAAGAGAGGTGAGCAGTTTCAACCGGACCGTTTAATATGGAAGCGTCATGTTTGCGAACAGCTTCAATAAAGTTTGTGAAATGTCCGTCAGTTCCACCTGCACCCCTGTCCATTCCTGTGCCTGATTCTCCGCCATCTTCTCCAGATTTACCCGGTTCTCTGTTCCTTCCCAAATAGGTCTTGTACTTGTCATAACCATCCACAACAAGGATCCCTTTGTCACCGTAGAAAATATTACCAACTGTGGCGCCTTCCTCGGTGTTGGTGCACCAGGGGCGTACTTCAAATTGTATGATCTTGTTCTCTTCAGGGTAGTTATAGACAGATGTGAGTACTTCAGGCACCTCTTTGCAATCGTCCCAGAGGAATTTTCCTCCCATGGAGGTGATCTTGGTGGGAAGTCCCACATCCAATCCCCACATGCAGAGATCGGTTTCATGAATGCCCTGGTTGCCCACATCCCCGTTTCCATAATCCCAGTGCCAGTGCCAGTTATAATGGACCAGGTTCTTAGTAAACGGACGCTTGGGAGCCGGACCGGTCCACAGATCATAATCAACTCCATCGGGAACAGGTGAGAACCCCTGATCGCCGATATCGCCTCTCCAGCGGAACACAAGGCCCCGGGCCATATAAACCCTTCCGATATATCCATCGCGGATTAAATCTATTGCCTCGTTCACAGCAGGTGAACTTCTTAACTGCACCCCATGTTGCACAATGCGGTCGTACTTCTGTGCAGCCTCAACCATTTTGCGGCCTTCCCAGATATTATGTGAACCTGGTTTCTCCACATATACGTCTTTTCCGGCCTGGCAGGCCCAGATGACTGAAAGTGCATGCCAGTGGTTTGGAGATGCGATACTCACCACATCAATATCTTTGTTGTCCATCACCCTGCGAAGATCCTGCTCGAGGGCTACATCCTGATTGTATTTATCTTTAAAGTCCTTCTGGCGCTTTTTCAGGATATTCATATCCGGGTCGCAGAATGTTGTGATCTGAAGATTATCCTGAGCCATGAAGCCTTGAATATGGCTTTTACCCCGGCCATTAAGGCCCAATACGGCAGCATTGATGCGGTCATTGGCTCCAAATACACGCGCTGGAAGAATTGTAGGAGCTACAATTGCTGCTGATCCAACTACAGCTGTTTTCTTTACAAAAGATCTTCTTGATTCCATAATCAGTTGTGTTTAATTTATTTTGAGTCTATTTTATGTTGAGTTTATTTTTTGCCTAATTTGATTTATTTAATCTCTTCACCACCCTTTAGGGTTTCGATAAGAATGACACCATTTGCACCACGTGAACCATACACTGCAGCAGCACCATCTTTAATCGCATCAATGCTTTTAACCTGAATGGGAGACAATGTTCTTAAAGTTTCAGAATCCCATATTACGCCATCCACAACAATGAGGGCAGCGCTGCTTCCCTGAAATGACCTGTCACCTCTGATTATAATTTCACCATTCTTAATCTGAACCCCTGCAAGCTGACCTCTGATTAGATCATATATATCAGAATATTTCGAAAAAGATGTATAATCCGTGTTTACACCGGCCAGCGCATTGGTTCTATCCTCCTCTGAAACATAACCATATCCAATGGCATATTCCCGCTGTTTTTCACCAGGTTTCAAATTCAGATTCACAGCGACCACTTTTGTACTCCCAGCAATCTTCACATTCTGATTGTAAAACCCCTTTGCCACCACTTTCAGTTTATCTTCTGAATTACAGAAAGCAGTAAAATTTCCCAGGGAATCGGTGAACACTGACTGCTTTGTACTTTTTACTTTGATTTCAGCACCTATTAAAGGAATCTTGTCGAGCGTATGGACAACACCATGGATGACATGATCCTGTGCATGAAGAAACATTGAAACAAAGATGAAGGTAAGAAGGATGCAAATCTTTTTCATGGCTTTCTTATTAAATTGATTTCCAGAGATTTACACTACTCCAAACTCTGATCACTTTCGTAAAGTTACAACTAATAATTAAACTACTATAAATAAATAACTCATCTGATGACTTACGGTCATCAGATGAGTATTTTTTAAAATAATTCTACAATTATCTCGCTCCTATGGCGTCCATTGGATCAGTATTGGGAAGACCCGCTGGCTGAACTACGTGAACCAGTGGTTCTACATTCTTTCCAGAACCATCGTAGCCCGTGGTCTGATTCAATACATTACCCACATTTCCCACCAGATAAGGCTCGTAAACAGGCCAGAATACGTGCATCGGATCCATGGTGTAACGTACCTCGGGATACTGTATCCAGGGAGTTTCTTCAGAGTAAAAACTGTTTTTCTCCAAAACCCTGTCGAAAAAGAAACTACTCGCTGACAACGATTTTTCTATGTCATCTCCTGATATGGAATAGGTCTTGCCGTTGTAACAGGTCTTTCCGCTTTTCGCTAGAATCACAGAAATACGAACCAGTTCATCATGGCGGTACTCCTGTCCGAATAGTTCCCGAACACGCTCATCCAGTACTGCACCAATTCCATCTGTTTGTACATCTCCGACCGTGTACATATGTATTGCATTTGCACGTGACCGTATGGTGTTTATATCTTCAACTGTACCGGCGAGATCGCCTTGCCAGAATCTTGCTTCTGCTCTCACCAGGTAGGCTTCAGCCACCCTCATAATATAGATGTCCTGTTCTCCACCATCCTGTCTTTTTATCGCGTCCTCCTCGTTTGGAGCATAAAACTTATACAAGGGATATCCATACCAGCACCGCACGGTATCTTCACACAGCAGGGTACCTTCATGCCAGAGCCTGAACGGTTGATTGTAGAATTCAGGCGCAGTATTTACCAGGTCCGGATTGTCATAGATTGCCATATCCATGAAGAACCAGTTACCTCGTTTGTGGCGATAATCCTGTCCGTCAACTTCACCATTAAAATTCCAGACGTCAAACTGCGAATAGTTGCTGGGGCGGCCAAAACCCTGTCCACGTCCCCACTTATGCATTTGCTTCGAATCTTTGCCTTGCCGGATGTCAGCTCCCGTAGCTGCACCATTGGGCGGTGCTTTTACTCCAAAACTCGTACTCACCATGTTCGGTCCCCATGCGCGAATCGAAGCTGACCTGTTCTGATTTCCATCGATTAATGGTGCATTGGTAATTAGCCAGATACCCTCCGGGTTGGTGAGTTTTTGTCCACCCAAATTCTGATGTAGTCGATTTATCGCATCGGCAGGTTGGTTACAGTTTAAACCGTCTAACAGTTCCCCAGTATAAGGATTAAGATTATTGCCAACCATAACTGAATCTACAGTTACATCGGCATCGGTAAACAGCCTGTTCTCAGAACCATTTATAATCGTGTTCATCTGTGTCTCTGCATCTGCATACCGTAAATTCAGCATGTAGTATTTGGCGAGCAACATTCTTACCGCATTTCTAGGAGCCTGTCCCTTTGGCAGCTCGCTTGTCTCCTTCACATGCTGCACTGCATATTCAAGGTCAGTAATCATCTGGTCCCAGATGCCCTGCATGTGAAAGACTTTAAAATCCTGCCTCGCTTCAGAAACAACATTCAGAGGTAAAGCAACATTCCCAAAATCCATGGTGAGTTGCAAATAAAAGAATGCACGTAAAAAATAGGCACTCCCCAGCAGGTGATTTCTCTCCGCATCATTTTCTCCGTCAGCCCAATCCGGGATATCAATATAATCAATCACCGTATTACAGCTTTTTATCTGCCTGTAGTTCTCATTGTAAAAAGATCTGCTGCGGGCAGCATCATTATCCCTGGAGTTCAGAGGTGTTGCATATCTTCTCAGATCAACAAAAGCATCCTGTTTGTCAGTACAGCTTACCACTGAGGCATCGCTCATATTGTGATTGAACAGCAACTCTTCGTTGTCTCCGTTCCACTGGTTAAAAACCCCTTTCAATGCCGTTTCCAGTGCTGTTTGCAACCCTCCAGCATTAATAAAGGTATTCTCGGGGCTAAGGAAGGACTTCGGTTCTTCAGTCAGGAAGTCTTCACCACACGACACTGTAAGTGTGAGTAAGATCACCAGGATTATTCCTTTTATCTTTTTCATATCTGATTTATTTTTAGTTAAATATTTTTATCTCTTTAATGGGTTATCACTGCTTTAGAACGAGAAGTCTATACTTAAGGAATATGTCCTCGGCATCTCTCTTTGTGACTCGGGGTCACCCTGGATCCATTTTGTGAATACGGCAGCATTGTCAACGTTTAATGCAAGACGCATGCGGCTAATCCTCATTTTACTCAATGCACTGGCAGACAGATTATACCCCAGAGAGATATTCTGGATACGCAGGTATGAACGGTTCTGGTAATACGCTTCATTCGACAGCATTAAGGAATTGATCCTGGCTGCAGTGTTAATCGGATTACTCGGTGTCCAGAATGGCAGGTCGAACCAGTTATGGTTCTTAATGTAGGTCTGGTCTTCGTTAAACGGGTAGTCAGATCCACCTTTGTAACCCAATTTGGCCAGCAGAATAACACCCAGATCGAAGCCTTTATATTCGACTTCATTCCTGAAGGTAATGTACCAAGGGTTGGAATTTAATCCCTGGTATATTTTATCATCAATATTCAGTACTCCGTCACCGTTCTGATCAATGATCCTGAAGTCGCCTGGATACTTGTTAAATAAGGCGGCCTCAGCTTCATCACTCTCCTGATAAACACCATCTATTTCATAATCCCATATCACGTCTTTGCTCTGACCGATAAACCATCCGTTATCAATATCATCTGGTTCCACCATGACCGGGTTTCCGTTACCATCCAGGATCGGATTCCCATCTGAATCGGTATCCGCGATTAATTCTCCGGTTAACGATAGAATCTCATTCTTGTTATAATGCACATTTAAGCTGGTTGTCCAGATGAAATCTGAGGTTTGCATATTAATGGTGTTGATTGCCAGATCGAAACCGGTATTCCTCAGGTTACCAACGTTGGTTGTAATATCGTCAAAGCCGGTAACAATGGGTAATTTCTTATCCAGAAGCAGATCCGTCGTCTCAGAGGTATAGACATCCAGTGAACCCCTCAATCGGCCATCCCATAACCCGTAATCAAGGGCCACGTTCCAGGCCTGGTTTTTCTCCCAGGAAAGTGACTGGTTAGCCATCCTGTTGATATACAGGTAAGGTGCCACGAAGTAGCCATTGTCCCAGTTGAGGTATTTATTGTCACTTAACCGGGCATAAGCCTGATATGAATTCAGACCACTGGAGTTCCCGTTTACACCCCAGCTGACACGAAGTTTCAGGAAGGTAATTGCGGCAGGGGCATTGGCCATAAAATTCTCATTGGTAATGTTCCAGGCCCCTGAAACAGATGGGAAAGCAGCATATACATTATCTACACCAAAGCGGGAGTAACCATCACGCCGGATGGAGGCTGACAGATAATAACGGTTGCCGAAATTGTAATTTACACGGCCCATAAGGGCAGTTCTTGAAATGGCCTGATCGTCTGAATCTGCTCCAGGTATAAGCCCAAAGGCCATCCCATGATATCCGAGTGCTTCGGTCGGTGAAAAATTCGATGTCGAAGACGTCGTTGCCCAGCTCTGGCTGCGCTCTGCGTTTGCCAGTCCGGTTACAGCAAATGTGTGCTCGCCAAAGGTCTTATTCCAGTTCAGAATATTGTCAGATTGCCATTCGTAGGTCTCATTATGCCTTCTTCGGGCCCAACCTCCATGTCCCCAGTTCGGATTTGAACTATCCTCATATTCAAATCTTTTTTGCAGATTTATTCGCTGCGTAAAGTTTGAAGTAAATGTAATTCCGAAAGGAAGTTTCAATTTGGCATACATGGTGGGAATCACGCTGTACCTGTCGTAATGCCTGGTTGTCCAAGCCGGTTCCAGAAATGGGTTGCCCCTGTTTGAACCTGCACCTGCATCTTTTAATTCGTCCCTTAGATCGAGATTGAGTTCACCCAGTACAATACCCTCGGTCCCATTCACCCAGGGCATATCATAGGGTGAAGCTGTACGATAAGCTCCGTTCGAAACTGGTTCCTGTCCTTCATTCTGATAGGCGAAATTGGTATTGATACCCAGATTCAGCCAGTCTGTTGCAGCCACATCAAGGTTCAACCGGGAAGTAATGGTTGAAAACGATTCTCCCACTTGAACCGACTCACTATCGATATATCCCAGAGACCAGTAGTATGTAACTTTATCAGTTCGGCCGGAAATGCTTACATCATAGTCCTGCCTGATCCCTGTCTTGAATAAGAAATCCTGCCAGTCATAAGAAATACCGTTCATATAGTTCTCTTTTTCGTTTAGTTCAAAGCCGAAACCATCAAGCCAGGTGCCTGTAATTAGGTCAGAATTCGTTTCGCCGGGAATACCATTTACTTCCAACCACCGGGGTTGATAATTACCCGGAACATCTTCGTATTTATCAAAGCGGGAATATTCGCCCATAAGTCCATCTTGTTCTCCTCCTATGAGACTGGATTTTGCTTCATTCATGTCTGTCAGCCAGCCCATTACTTCATCTCCTGCCTTGAAAGTATTAAGTCTCCTGGCACCGGTTACAAGGCCGGTTTTTGCACTCACCCGAATGACAGGTTTGCCCAACGTTCCTTTTTTGGTGGTAAACACAATCACCCCGTTTGATGCACGTGAACCGTAAATTGATGCAGCACTGGCATCCTTTAATACGTCCACACTCTCCACATCGTTCACATTAATTTCAGCGATGTCCCCGTTAAAAATGACTCCATCGAGTACAATAAGCGGACGGTTGGCAGATCTTTCGTCTCCATCATTTGATTTAATGGTGATGTCTCCGAGTATCTCAAAATCTGGGACATTTTTAGCACTGGTGCTATAGCCCACCTGTAATCCGGGAACTGCAGATCTTAACAGCTCAGAAACATTCGAGGGCTTGTACTTCTCAAACTCTTCGGCTTGCACATTTACAATGGCTCCGGTCAAGTCCTGCTTTCTTGCTGTACCATAACCGATAACAACTACCTCGTCCAGACCAATGGCATCTTCTGTCATGGTGGTGTTAATGGTTGTTTGATCCCCAATTTCAATTTGCTGGGTAGTCATCCCAATAAAGGAGAACATCAGATGGGTAGCTTCTGCCGGAACTGTCAGTGAATAGGAGCCATCAGCTCCAGTAATTGTACCCGATACGGTGCCGGACACAACTATTGACACCCCGGGTACTGCTTCACCCGCATCATCTGTCACTTGTCCGGTAATGTTTCTGTCTTGTGCATGAAGAGCACTTACAAACAACATCAGGAAAATAGACAAGATTGTCGATCTTAAAATTTGTCGTTGTCTTTTCATTAGAGTCAGTTTTAGTTTTAGATTTAATTATAATTTGGTTCTGGTTTTAATTGTTGTTGTGGTGATTCACTATTTATCGTGTAATTTCTTGAAATGTTTTTAGTATTACCACAGGGAATTTCTCCATGGAAAATCTAAAAGTAGGAATATCGCATAGGCAGGTAAGTTTGGTTAGTTGGCATATTTTGGTCATCATAATATTAAGAATAATACAGAGAAAAATCACTTTTAGAGGCAGATTTCTGCAAATTCATCAATGAGGAGATCGTGCTCAGGTTAGAAAAGTGGTCCAAGATCGCAATCATATTTTTAAAAAAAACTCTTTCCAAAACCAGAAGTTCAACATCTGAATTGCGGCTGTCCGGCCCACCATCACTACAATTCTGATCTGCATACATGGGAATTCTCCCTGGTGGTGGTATAAATTTTATCTTGTGCGGTGACAAGAAAATCCTATCAAGCCGCAAAAAATTAGAATCAATCTAAATTTCGAATCTCCTTGCGGCTGCACTTGTTGAAGCAGGGATGAAGGCTCCAGAATAAGGCTAGTGCCTGATTATTCTGGTGGACATATGAAGCTTATTTGCATGAAGTTTAATAAAAAACATCCCTTTGACCGTTGCATCAGGTTCCCAGGAAATCTTATAACTTCCCGGCAACAGGTACCTGCCCACAAGGTGCTCAATCAACCTGCCATATATGTCATATACATTTAGCGATGTATACCCCTCCTCTTTAATCACAAATTCGATCTCCAGGTAACTTTCAAATGGATTTGGATAGGCGTTTAACACTGGACCCATTTCCGGGTGATCAACAGTAGATGAGAGACAGCTTTCTTCAGATTCACCGGGAGAGCCATGTATTGAACATGAATATGTATAGTACTCTGGTGTAGAGGGATCGCCGGTTGGGTTTGTAAGTGCCGACACAATGGAATATCCATCCCAGTCTGAAACTGGCGGCCATGGAAAAACGGTTTCATACCTGAAAGAAAGTATTGTGTCACCCGTAAAATCACAAATTGAGATTGATTCCCCATCACTGCTCAGATGTTTCATATACTCACCATCCGGAGGGAAATTATATCTGGAATTAAAGGCTTCACTATTTGAACCCAGCACAATATATTCGCCGGGACCGATCACTGAACCAAAAGGAAAAATATAGTCTATTCCACCGCTGATCTCGGCGAAACTCAAGTCGATTGTTTCGGTTCCCACATTCTTGAACTCAATGAATTCATAATTATTTCCAGGCAGTGCTCCGCTTATTGGGTCATAATTAATCTCAGTGATTTTAAACCCGCTAAAATCTGTCTTAACGATGGCAACAATTTGCTCCAGTGGACTCCAGGCCTGCCCATCTGTAGCCCTTGCTTTAATGATCACACTTTTGTTCAATATCAAAGCAGCTGTCAACTCCCGGGCATCGTTATTTATGTCACCTCCGCCTGATGAATAATCATCTAAAACCGGATCCTCAAGATTGGTCGTATAGTAAATCAGGTTCCCACTCCTTTCGTAGTCAAGGGCATCCCCGTTGTTAACAAACCCCGTGCTGAATGTGTCATTCTGATAAAAGAATACGGGGGACGGAATATCCGAGAAGATTCCCATTGCTTTTAACTGATCAATTACATGCGAGGGACGCCCCGGAATAAATTGATTCATGATCCAGTCATTCTCAGTCTGCCATTCAATATCCCTGGTATAGGGGATATCCCTCCGGTTGTCTCCCCACCTCGCAGACTCAGCAATCACAGGTAAGAACACTTCATTTGTTAATTGGGTATATTTTTCTTTTAATCCATCTACTGTAAGCGGACCTTCTGTAATGAGCAGCTTTTCAACCTGCTCCATAAACATCAATCTGTATTCTCTGTTTTTCATTAATTTATCATGAATGTATGTCGGGTCGCCATAATTCGTTTTTCCGATGCGGAAAAATTCACTTCCCTCCATCACATGTTCTGCATCCCAGGAATGGAATCGCCATCTGCCCTCCGGAGATTCCTCATTATAAGTTGCATACCAGTTTTGATGATCCCAGTCCGAGTTCCCTAATGTAACATTCAGAATGACATATTTAATCAGATCCTCCACATCCAGCAGCTCCATAATGCGACCAAGACTTGATGGTGAATAGAGATCCCTGTCCAGGAGATCAAGCATTTCGATATAACTTTGATTGGTGCCGTGTTCCACATTTTCATAAGAGTGCTTTAACACACTGTAGTCATCAGCTGAACCTCCCATACGGGCTGCGGAGAAGTGCTCATCAGGTCGCTCATGAAGCCAGTGCATACCCCAGTACAACCCATTTAAATACAGGTGAACTTTCTTTCCTTGTGGGCCATAGCTTCCCATCTGGTTCTGCAGTTGAGCTACAAAGTCATCACGGGTGTACTGGGCGATGTCATTTTGTGAAAGAACATCACCTCTGTCTCTAATGCTTGATCCTCCACCTTAATGCCATGCATTATTCAGCCCTGCATCAATGGTCAGACTGTTATAGGACTCCACACCATTATCAAACAGAGGGAAATTGAGTTTCCCCTGTCCATATTCAATTTCGAAACTAATTCTCATTGATAGTTTATCTGATTTCCAGCGATTTACACTGGTTCCTCCCACGATCATTACAGCACCATTTATTTGAAACTGACCACTGTCCCGGGCACTGAACATCTCAATGGATACCTTCCTTTTTTCAAGCTCTCCCTCCTGGTATATACCGTCGGTACCGAACCATTCATCCCGATTCATGACCAGTGATAAGGTGGGTATGGAAAGGAGGGCTTCATGCATTTCATCCTGATAAGCTGGTGAATTTACAACCTCCGGGTCCATCTCGTAGTCGCCGGTTCCGGTATGCCCCCAATTGGTTGGATATCCATAGGGAGAGGCAGGCTGACTAAGAACATCATCTAAAAAGATATATGATTGAGACAAACTCTCCGGGCTTAAACAGGCCGGATTAAAAGTAATTGTTCTTACAATCGTTGTTCTATTGATATTAATCGGAGCGCTATATTCTTTCACAGAAACATGCATGGTATCAGAAGGAGAATATCCATTAAGGGAGTAGTAAATCCTGGTGCCTGGTTGTGAGCTATTGAGACTTAATTGAAAAGCTTCGCTATAGAACCCATGTTGATGACTGAAAGAGGCTTGCTCACAAAGCTGGGAATATCCCTCAAAATTAGCTTCACCAGGAGTCGGACCCTCCATAAAATGCAACGTCTCTCCACCATCGGGGAACCTGCCCCTGGAAACATCAGCCACCTGCCTATCATAGAAAATGCTATCAAGTATGGTTTGACCATCTCTGTCTATGAGCAAGATAAATCCACCTTCGCTGCTTAGTTTAAAATTTGTGTGGGTTATTCCCAGCCCGGGGAATCCATCAGCATAGAATACAATAAATCCTTTTGAAGCAATGCTCAGGCCTTCGGGAATAATCCATTTGGTATAATTTCCCTCATTATCGGTTAAGTATAAACCACCCAAATGAATTCGTTCAGCCGAATTATTATACAATTCAATCCAGTCCGGATAATTTCCCGGCATATCCGGATTCTCCAGGAACTGAACATTGCCAGCCATGAATTCATTTACAACAATATCTCCTGCAGAGATTTGCGCAAAACAACAAACCGTAAATAAAATAATAAACAGAAATCTTACCCTGTGCATATCTTGCGCAAGATAGTTATTAGCCGGAAGTAATCACGCGAATCATGAACATCTGCCGGGTCTTGTTCCTGGCGATGCCGGGGGATTGTGACAGATATTTATTCGTACGACTCTTTCTTGCTTTTTAACTGGAGGATCAGGATTGAGAGCCTGGCCAAAAGAAAGGCGGTTATACCG
>JAUVKN010000260.1 GCA_030596245.1 Bacteroidia bacterium
TCTCATGACCCATGACTACCAGGCTGAAGATGCCAGCCTGATGGCTATGGCAATGATTGTCCCCACCGTTTATCTGAAAACTCACGGTGAAACCAAAGAGAGCGGTGAAGGAGTTACCCAGACCTACTATGCTCTCCTTGATGCACAACCGGATCAACCAGTCCCCTACAGATTTTATGCACTGTGGGAGAAGGAAGATCCCCGCTGGGCTTCCATAGAAGAGGTCACTGCCTTTTTAAAAATCGAAGCTGATCGATGGGCACAATCAGTCATGTTCGAGATCCAGCCTCAATAAAGCAGATCAGCCTGTTCACCTAGTGGATCAATGATTGAACACGCTATTATTTAAATTTTATCTTTATCAAATTATATTTACTTTTAGCTGCGCAATCGATTGTACACCTGATATGAGAAGACTGGACGTTGCTTTAAAAATAAGGGAGATTGGAGTCATCCCCCTCTATTACCATCCTGATATCAGTGTATGCAAAGAGGTGATCTCTTCGTGCTACAGGGGTGGAATGAAGATCTTTGAATTTACCAACAGAGGTGATTTTGCCCATGAGCTCTTTGCTGAGCTTGTGAAGTGGGGTAATGAGACTATGCCTGACCTGGTTTTGGGCGTCGGGACCGTACTGGACGCGGGAACATGTTCCATCTATATCCAGCTGGGCGCTAAATTCATAGTATCTCCGTTGCTAAACGAAGATATGGCGAAAGTATGCAACCGGCGGAAGGTCCTATGGGTACCCGGATGTGCCACTGCTTCTGAAATAAACAGAGCCGAAGAGCTGGGAGCGGAGGTGGTGAAACTATTTCCGGGGCCAACCGTTGGAGGAGCAAAATTTCTAAAAGCATACCTTGGGCCCTGTCCCTGGTCCAATATCATGCCTTCCGGTGGAGTCTCTCCCACAGAAGAGAACCTGGCTGAATGGTTCGGAGCCGGCGCATTTTGCGTTGGGATGGGCTCACAGCTGATTTCAAAAGAGATCATTGCAAACAGAGACTACAACCGACTGGAAAAGCTTGCCAGGGAGTCTGTGGAAATCATTCGAAAACTCAGAAGCTAATCCCGCACGACCCTATGAAGATCAGATCCATTCTTATCATCCTGGTATCCACCCTGCTGCTTATCAGTTGCAATCAGCAACGTCATGGCAACGTTCTGAAACTTGCCCACGGTCTGGACCCCTCCCACCCTGTCCACAATGCCATGGTCTATATGGCCGACCGGTGCAAGGAGATATCCGATGGGGAGTTGACCATTGAGATCTACCCCAGTGGTCAGCTCGGCTCCGAGCAACAATGTGTGGAACTGCTGCAGATTGGCAGCCTGGCCATCACAAAGGTTTCAGCTGCTGTTATGGAGAGCTTTACGGAGGATTTTAAGGTGCTAGGACTGCCTTACGTGTTCAGGTCCAAAGAGCACGCATTCAAAGTACTCGACGGGGAGATCGGTGAAGAGTTACTCAGGAGCACAGAACCATTCTTGATCAGGGGATTATGTTTCTATGATGCGGGAAGTCGAAGCTTCTACACCATAGACAGATCCATAGATCACCCGGATGATCTAAAGGGATTGAAAATCAGGGTCATGAAAAGCATCACTGCCATGGAGATGGTGAAGGCCCAGGGAGGATCCCCCACGCCCATCTCCTGGGGAGAACTCTATACGGCCCTTCAAAGTGGTGTGGTAGACGGAGCTGAAAACAATCCCCCCAGTTTTTACACCAGTCATCATTATGAAGTCTGCAAGTACTATAGCCTGAATGAACATACCATGGTACCCGATGTACTGATCGTCAGTCAGAAGGTGTGGGAAAAACTGACCGATCAGGAGAAAAATTGGCTCCAGCAGGCTGCCGATGAATCAGTGCCGGTAGAACGAAAACTATGGGCCGAGTCCGAGAAAGAGTCCCTGGAATTTGTGCAAGAGGCCGGAGTAACTATTACCTATCCTGACAAGGAACCTTTTGCCAGGAAAGTTGCACCTCTTCTCGAATCGTACAAAGACAATGAGAAGATATATGACTTGATTTCCCGCATAAAAAGTGTGAAAGAGTGAAAGTGGGAAAGAAGAAAGTGGGAAAGAAGAAAAGATATGAAGAAGTTTCAGCATAAGTTGAATAGGGTTCTGGAGGTGTTTCTGGTAATCCTGATGTCGGTCCTGGTCATCGATGTACTCTGGCAGGTATTCAGTCGTTACCTCCTTTCATCCCCCAGTTCTTTCACCGATGAATTGGCCGGGTTTCTACTCATTTGGGTGGGTCTTCTTGGTGCAGCTTATGTAGCGGGTAGAAAAGAGCACCTGGCCATCGATCTATTGCTACAGAAATCACCCCCTGAAAGGCAACGAAAATTACAGTACCTCATTCATTCGCTCATATTTCTTTTTGCCCTGTTTGTGATGTTTGTGGGAGGGGTTACCCTGATGTATACCCGTTTTGTCCTCCAGGTAAAATCGGCCGCACTGCAACTTCCCCTGGGATATGTATATATCATCATCCCCATCAGTGGACTGATCATCATGTTTTATGAAGTAATTCATATGATCGATTTAAAAAAGAGCAAATAAGATGGAAGTCCTTGTCCTTGTCCTTAGCTTTGTTATCCTCCTGGTTATTGGTGTTCCCATTGCTTTCAGCATCGGGATTGCAGGAATCCTGACCATGCTTATGTCCATTGATGCAATGCCTGCATTAACTACCTATGCACATCGAATGGCCACCGGACTGGACAGTTTTGCACTCCTGGCCATTCCATTTTTTGTGTTGGCAGGAGGCATCATGAACAGTGGGGGGATTGCCCAGCGACTCATCGATTTTGCAAGGGTACTGGTGGGCAGATTGCCAGCCGGACTGGCATTTGTGAATGTAATCGCCAACATGTTATTTGGGGCCATATCCGGTTCTGCAGCAGCTGCAACATCTGCCATTGGGAGCATCATGGGGCCCGAAATGAAGAAAGAGGGCTATGATGAAAGCTTCAGTGCTGCCGTAAACATCACCTCGGCCACCACCGGACTGACCATTCCTCCCAGCAATATTCTGATTATCTATTCACTGGCCAGTGGCGGTGTATCCATCACCGCACTTTTCCTGGCGGGATATGTCCCGGGGATCCTGACTGGAGTAGGTATTATGCTTGTGGCCATGTCCATGATGGTCCTCAAGAACAAGGGACTCTCAGGATTGATGAGTATCCTGGGCAAAATCCTGATGATATCACTGTTGCTCATAGGAGCAGGGATCGGACTCAAAGTGGTTCATGATCAGGCTTCAGGTACTATTTTTAAAACAGTGGTGTACGGCCTGCTTGGCCTGGGATTGGCCGGATCGGTTTACAAATCAGCAAAAAACTGGGATTTTTTCAAATTCGCCTTTAAGAAATTCATAGATGCATTTCCGTCTTTACTGCTGCTTGTCATAGTTATTGGAGGAATCGTGGCTGGATTTTTTACTGCCACCGAGGCTTCGGCTGTGGCAGTATTATACGCACTTATACTGGCCCTTATCTACAAGGAGATTACCATTAAGGACCTGCCTGCCATCATTCTCAGGTCAGTCCGGATGACATGCATTGTCTTGCTGTTGGTGGCCACCAGTATTGGCATGTCTTGGATCATGTCGTATGAAAATATTCCGCAGAATGTGAGTGCCGGATTGATTAGTTTGAGCGATAATCCTATTGTTATTTTACTGGTTATCAACTTCATCCTTCTTTTTGTGGGGATATTTATGGATATGACCCCGGCTGTACTGATCTTTACCCCCATCTTCCTGCCCATTGTAACTTCCCAACTAGGTATGGACCCCATCCACTTCGGAATCGTTATAGTGCTGAACCTGTGTGTCGGATTGTGTACGCCACCTGTGGGTTCCGTTCTTTTCCTTGGATGCAGTGTGGCCAATCTGAAGATCGAACAGGTGATTAAACCGCTGCTTCCTATGTTTATCATCATGTTCATCGTGTTAATGCTGGTCACCTATATACCATCGCTCAGTCTCTGGCTTCCAAGTCTGTTAATGAAATAAAAACTACTTAGGTTTCAACTTTTGACTTTTTTGCTTTTGACTTTTGACTTAAACTTTAGACTATTATGTACTTATTAGGTTATGATGTGGGAAGTTCCTCTGTAAAAGCGAGCTTGATCGATGCCGAAACCGGACGGTCAGTAGCTTCAGCTTTCCATCCTAAAAAGGAGATGAAGATTGCGGCTCCAATGGCAGGCTGGGCAGAGCAGGATCCTGATCAGTGGTGGACCAACCTGATTCTTGCCACCAACGACGTACTCCAATCTTCAGAGCTCGATCCTTCTTCCATCAAGGCCATTGGAATTGCATATCAGATGCATGGCCTGGTACTTGTTGACAAGGACCACAAACTTCTCAGATCTTCAATAATATGGTGCGACTCAAGGGCAGTGACTCATGGTGAACATGCCATGAAAACTCTTGGAGAAGAACAGTGCTTGTCCCACCTTCTTAATTCTCCGGGAAATTTCACTGCATCCAAACTTAGCTGGGTGATCATGAACGAACCGGAAATCTATGAGAAGACATATAAATTTATGTTGCCGGGTGACTACATTGCCATGAAACTCACAGGTGAAATAAATACCACCATCTCGGGACTATCTGAAGGAATAATGTGGGATTTCAAAGACAACACCCTGGCTGACTTCCTGCTGAAATATTATGGGATCCATGAGCACCTGGTTCCTGATATCGTGCCAACTTTCTCTGAACAGGGACGACTCTCAGCAGATGCTGCAGAGGAGCTTGGATTGGTTCCGGGGATTCAAATTGCCTACCGGGCAGGTGACCAGCCCAACAATGCTTTTTCTCTGAATGTGCTTAATCCCGGAGAAATTGCAGCCACCGCGGGAACTTCAGGAGTGGTATACGGGGTAAGTGATGAAGTAAAATACGATCCCCGAAGCAGGGTCAACACATTTGCACATGTGAACCACAGCCCGGAACTGAACAGGCTTGGTGTCCTGCTCTGCATCAACGGAACCGGTATTCAGTATTCCTGGCTCAAACAACATCTGACACAACGTGAAATGAACTATCCCGCACTTAACGACCTGGCCATGGAAGCACCCATTGGTTCTGAAGGATTGCGCATGTTGCCATTCGGAAACGGTGCTGAAAGGATGCTGGGCAACCTGAATGTGGGCGCTACCATAAACAATATCAATTTCAACATACATTCAAGTGCCCACCTGGCACGTGCGGCACAGGAAGGTGTCGCATTCTCCATGCATTACGGAATGGAGATTATGAAAGAGATCGGGATTCATCCCGAAGTGATCAGGGCTGGTCTTGCCAATATGTTCTTGAGCCCCGTATTTCGGGATACCCTGTCAGAGATCTCAGGTGCCACCATCGAACTTTATGATACCGATGGCTCGATTGGTGCGGCTAATGGAGCAGGAATTGGATCTGGCACATTCGGTTCCTTCCAGGAAGCATTTGAAAATCTCAACAAAATGCTGGTGGTAGAACCCACTGGAAAGAATAGCGATCAATATGCAGAAGCATTTGGTGATTGGATGAAGGTGTTGGAGATCTGTTTAACAAAGAAATAATTAGTTAGTTAGTTAGCTAGAGAATTTAGAAAACTGATATTAAAAGTTTGGAAAAATGGAATATTTATTAGGAAACAAAGAGTATTTCCCGGGGATCGGGAGGATCAAGTACGAAGGCAGAGATTCTGATAATCCTCTGGCCTTTAAATTCTATGATGAGAACAAGATGGTCGCCGGAAAGTCCATGAAGGAGCAGATGCGTTTCGCCATTGCTTACTGGCACACCTTCTGCGGAACCGGAGAGGACCCATTTGGGCCCGGCACCCAGCTTTTTCCCTGGGCCACCGGGTTCAATGCCCTCGATCGGGCAAAGAATAAAATGGATGCAGCCTTTGAGTTTATCACCAAAATGGGTGTGCCCTATTACTGTTTCCACGATATTGATGTTGTCTCAGAAGGTGAATCTGTTGGTGAGTATGAATCCAACATACAAACCATGGTGGAATATGCAAAACAGAAGCAGTCCGATTCCGGAGTAAAACTGTTATGGGGTACTGCCAATGTATTTTCCCATCCCCGCTATATGAACGGAGCTTCAACAAATCCTGATTTCAAT
>JAUVKN010000015.1 GCA_030596245.1 Bacteroidia bacterium
GTGGAGATCCCAAAAAACAATTCAGTGATGCTGGGCTCCCTGGAGGGAATGTCCCTTGGCATATGGGTCGCTCATGGTGAAGGAAAATTCACGTTGCCGAAACAGGAAGGAGATTATCACATCGCTGCCAGGTACAGCCATTCATCCTACCCGGCCAATCCCAACGGATCAGATTATAACGTGGCAGCCATCTGTTCATCGAATGGGCGCCACCTGGCCATGATGCCTCACCTGGAACGGGCCTACCTGCCCTGGCAATGCAGTTATTACCCGGAAGACCGGAAAAATGATGAGGCCACACCATGGCTGGAGGCCTTTGTAAACGCCCGGAAGTGGATTGAAACCAGGTATATATAGCCTATCGGAAGGGTTTCAAAATAGGGACCTTAGCAGATGCGAAGCAGCTGGTTCACAAAAGGCGGGGAAGGATCGCTTTGCGTTCCGGGGGATATTCAGGAAAGTTTGCCCTGTACCATTTGTGATGGTCAAGGGCCCTGGGAATCAGGTTGAAAAATGTCCAGAGGGCAAATACCAGTGCAGCAGGACTCCAGGTCATAATTGCGAAACCGGTCCACTCCATGATCTCACCCAGGAAATTGGGACATGAGACCCATCTGAACAATCCACCCCCCGGTATGAAATAACCTTTTTTGCCCCCTTTTCTCAGGTTCAACAGGATCTGGTCTGACCACCAGTTGAGAAAGACACCCCCTGCAAATATTATGATTCCCATAATAAACCTGGCATCCACCAGCCACTCCCAGGTATATTCCCGGGAAAATGCAGAAAAGTAATACCCATTGATAAATCCATTTACCAGATTGAAACATACAGCCATCAGGGCAATAACCAGGGGCATCTGCTTCCCCGATGTCCGGGTACGCCAGGGATAGATCACCGAACGGTTGGTATAATGGGATACATACAAAGCAAAAAATATCCAGGTCACCGGCTGGATCTTATTTGGACCAAACAAGAAAAAAAGGATGAAAATCAGCAAGGATGGGAACTCCATGATAACCCATCCCATGCGGTTGGATATGGAAGGGCCCCAATCCTTTCTGCTGTGTCGACCATAAGGTGCAGTCACAAACAGAAGCAGGACAAAAACCACCAGGCCCAAAAAGGCCCAGCTCCAGACAAAAAGGAAAAACTTTTCGCGTTCCATCAATCAAGCTCAGGAAAGCGAAGATAGAAGATTTTTTAATTATGGGTTTTATCTGGATTTGGCACGGTCCGCAGCAAAAAGGTACCTGATCGCCAGATTTTCCAGGTCCAATGAAACAATTCTTATTTGATAAGTCATTGTCCCTCCCCAGAAACCCACGGTGATATTCAGCAGGCTGTCAGACAGAGCCTCCCACGTTCCTTCGAAATTATCATAAGTGATGGATTGAGCAGTGTAGGATTCAGTATTCTTGCGCTCAATGAAAGTACCATCCTCATGGATCGTAAAGCCGTATTTTGACGGATCGAAGTTTTCTGTGCGTTCAAGCAATAATACATCTTCCTCATATCCTGTCTCAACCCAGGTACCCACAATGTCTGCATTCGCTCCAAGAGCGTCAGCCTCAATGAAACCCTTTTCACAAGAGACCAACAGCACCAATACAAGCAGAAAAGCAATTCTCTTCATGTTCAAATGAATATTTGTTCCGCTTTTAAGATGAAAGAATACCTCTTATGGTTGCTCTAAAACTACAAAAAAGTCGGATAGTACTTACAAGATCACCTATTTTGAACAGCAATCTTCTTCATGATGGATCCCCCCTCCAGGGATGTAACACGCATGAAATATATGCCAGGGCTCACATCACTGACATTGATCTCAGCATTCATCGCTCCAATGATCCCTGTTCTCCTGATCACCCTGCCGGACTGATCAATAATTTCAATCCTGGAAATCAGGTGACCAGCATCCGAAGAGATGAAGAGGTTTTCGCTTGCGGGATTGGGGTATGCGATCACATGCAGGTCAGGTAAAAGCTCTTCCGTACCCACTGGTTTATTGACGTAAACCACCATTAAACCATTGTCACAAATGGCCGGGTTGCTTTCCAGACATACCCTGTAACCAATGGTATCAATGTCCAGGTTAAAGGTTGGATCAGGGAAATAGGTGATGGTCCTGTCGGTTTCCACCTGTGCAGTTCCATGTTTCGGATCCATGTCAATTGAGACGGTTACCGGACCCGGGATCTCATCGTTGTACAACACATCATAGCGGAAGGATGACCCTCCAACCATGGTTACAAAATCGTTTTTACACTCAGGTGTTGGAATAATCAGCTGACCATGGGAGAACCTGACCACAAACTCCTGGTAGTAGGCATTGGCCACACCCTGGTCATGAACAATCAGTGTATTCTCATCATTTCTGAACTGGGCGGAAGAGCTCCAGTTGTGGGATCCGGTAAGAAGGAGCGGATCAGACAGCGCATCACCCTGATCAACAATCATGTATTTATGGTGCATAATGCCGGGTTCTCCCGGGAGTCGTACATCATCCTGAAGGCTTGCTTTCAGGATGTTGACAATGGGCTCCCCATACTGGTCAAAAGCGTTGATCAGCACTTTTACATCCACCCCCATATCATTTTTATCGGCCAGGTCGTATCCAATATCACTCTTGGTGATCAACATGGTGGCAATGTGCAGGGATTGATTGGCCGTTTCAATGGTGCTCAGGATTCTTGCATGGGTCCCATCCGAGGGACTGAAGTAGCACTCCACACGTTTACCACCGATGAGAAACTCATGGGGGGTGTTGTCAGCCTTATCGGGTCCGAATTTTGCATTGGCCCCATCAGGTTGGGCCCCGGAATTTCCAAACATCTCATTAAATTCCAACTGAAAAGCCTTTGCAAGACTCTGATCCTGGATCACAATCACATTGTTGGGATCGGTGTTGATCTGTCCGTCGGTCAAATTGGTAGCCCCGGTCCAGACAACTGGTTTATGAGGATTGAGCGAATTTGCATCAAATACAACAAACTTATTATGCATGATCCCATAGAGTGGATACTCAGATTTAGGACTGGCAATTCTTCCAATGCCGGCGTTCAGTGACTCCACACCCACTGCATCAATGTTGCTGTCGTAGATCACCCTGACAATCACTCCGCGGTCATGCGCAGCATTCAAGGCATTGGAAATATTGGATATCCCTGAATTGTTAAAATTGTAAATGGTGAAATCGATGGACTCCACGGCCCTGTTAATATAGGAGATCAGTGTATCATCGATTGCATGATCCAGATACTGTGCTTCAAGCAAACCCAGGGATACAGAATGATCCACTGGCTTGTTGAAATATGTTTTTATCTCTCCTCCCGATTCCGATTGGGTTATATAGACCTGGAGTGCTGCTTTTGCAGTGTCGCTTCCCTTCACGGAATAGGGTTGCATGTAAATCAGCTCTGAAGCTGTCAGCCCGGAAAGATCAATGGTATGGTTGGTTGATTCTCCCGGGACAGAAAGGGTACCCAGCTCAAGTCCGGGAGTGTTGCCGTAAAAGGCCCCGGTAGTTCCATCCGTATCGGTGGTCCAGAAGATGGTAAATCCCGAAGTGGACAGGTTACTCATCACCGGTATACCGGTTAGATTGATCACGCTTGAGGAGAGCAGGTCATACTGGTCTCTGGGCAACAACTGGTATGTATCACTATAGGCCCCCAGGGGTCCCACCAGGGAGATCTTCCCGGTGGGTATAACCGTACCGATCAGGGGTGAATCAGTTGAATTGATATAGAGCTGGCCATTCTCCCCGTCAGCCGTGAATGTATAGGATTTTCGCTCAAAGGTACCGGAAGCGTCAAAGACCACATTGTTGACACGCACCACCATTCCTTCATGGGATTCTGACAACTGACCAGGTGTAAGTACAACCGGTTCGGGCAGAGCATTCCCGGTAGAATGAATCACTGCAGTGGTAACCGGATCTACCTCAAGCAAGGTATTGTACTCTTTCAGCACACCTGTAACAGTGACACTGTCACCCCGGTTGGTACCACTCAATTCTGAAGAATATACCGCAATGCCCCCGCTGCTATCCTGCATATAACGGATTAGACCCAGTTCATCTCCATTGGTCACAATTCCGGATATGGTCACTGTTTCGCCTATGCTCATTGCTCTGGCACCGGCAATGTTATCCTGGGCACCGGCATTGATCACTCCTGCAAGAATCAAACAAATACTTAATAAATCCTTTCTCATTATTCAACTGTTTTAAAATGTGATCCGTAATGAAGTAGTAAACCTTCTTCCCATTCCGAAAAAAACGGTGGCCGATCTGGCACCAAAATCCTGGAATTCGGAATAGGGACTGTAGGGGTCATTGTTGGTGGCATCCCAGATATACTCAGTATCCAGTAGATTCAACATGGAGAACCGCAAACTGAACCTCATGTTATCAACAGCCTTGATCCCAAAGCTGTACCCCGCATGGATATCAAAAAGATTAAAATCAGGAATCACCCAGGAGTCATGTACATTGCCCTGTGCGTCAGTCGTAGCCTCCGGTGTAAAGTTTGAGTAATATTTCCCAAAATAGGTTTGTCTGAGATTGATATACATTCCTTTAAAGGGTTCATACCGAATGCTGGATCCCAGTTGAGTCTGGGCTGCATCGCCCACATGGATTCCCCTGGCATCAAAATCCAGCACTTTGTTCACCGGATCATTCCCCTCATCCAGGTAGAACTGCAATCCCTCTACATAGGAATCCCAAATCCAGTCTCCCAATGAAACCGTACCCTGGAATTCCAGGTTATGCAGAATTTTCAAAATGAAGTCGAGCTCCACACCCATGTGGCGCGCATCCATCCCGGAAATATCCGCATAGACCCGCTTGTCGGCATTGGCATCCGGGTCATCCGGAACATATCCCGGGTCGCCCGGTTCCAGGTTATAGGTGGAGTAGACACGATTGGTGGGTTTATTCTCCCAGCGGGTGTAATAGGCATTCAGGAAGAGTGAGAACCTGGGAGTTCCATAGTTATATCCCAACTCCATGGCCTTGACCAGCTCATTGTCCAGTTCATCGGCAAATTCCGTGGTATACCCTTTATAAAAATACCGATAAGCCCTGACCCTGGAAAGATACCCCAGGTTCAGAAATAGATTTGACTGTTCGTTCAGATTATAGTTGGCACCACTTTTTATGGTAAAACCCTGCTTGTAATTCCATCCCGATTCTGACTGTTCAAAATAGTCAATCTTGTTATAACCGCTGACTGCTGTGGTCAAATTGACAAACATTGTGACCCTGGAACCAGAATACTCCATTTGTCCGAACAGGCCTCCCCACCTGACCAATCCATCGTAATAATAGTTGATGGTATCCCCCTCATACTTCATGGCCAGCATGGGATCATTCACATAATCCAGTCTGCTGTCACTCTTATCAATGGCATAATCGCCACCCAGCAGATCACGTATGGTGGTAAAGTGAATACCCTTGTATGATCGAAGATCGACACCACCACTCAGTTTAAATTCCTGGTTGAGTCTATAACTGAATTTTGAAAGCAATCCGTACCAGTAATGTTCATTGTGTTGCCGGGTCATGTAGTTACTGGCATAGGTAAGCGAATCATCATAAATGGGATTTACAGGTCTGAGGTTCAACGGAGGTTGGGGCTTCCAATTATCCTCATAAACACCTTGCCAGTTGATCTGTCCGTAATTGTGATCCTCAGGATCCTGGAACAACCGGGTATCCTTAATACTGCTTCGGGGCCTGTCACCGCCTCCTTTTCCAACCGATAGATACAAATTGTTTGAGAGGGTAAGCTTCTCGGAGATTGTCCAGAAATCACGCAGGGTGAACTGAGGTTTATGATATTGGTTGCTTCGCTCGGACAGTTGTTCCTCCGGAGCATTTGGATCATCTTTAGTTCGGTGAAGTCTCCCCCAGTGCTGGTTATAGGTAACTCCCGCACCGAAGATGTTATACTGTTCATTGGCGGCCCGTAACTCATTCATGTCAATACCCAGGTTCTCTGCATAGGCTGTGTCATAAGCAGATATTGGTCGCTTATAACTGCGATGGTCGTGCATCTGTGGCGCCCCCATGGCTGTTAAGGTAAGCAGATGATTCTTCAGTCGCTTATCAATTTTCGCATAATAAAACCATCCCTCAGAAAATGTATTGTCCACCCAACCATTGCCCCGCTTGTAGGCTCCCGCCAGGGTAATTCCCCAACCATTGGGAAGCTTCCCGCTGGTGAAGCCCACTGTGGTCTGCAATTTTCCCTGACTGTCTACTGACTGTTTAATGGATGTCTCCCTTCTGTTTTCAATCCCCCTTGTAAGGATATTGATGGTTCCCCCAACGGAAGGAAGGGCAAGCTGAGATGCACCAAGTCCCCGTTGCACCTGCATGGTCCTGGTTACAGCATCCAGTCCAAACCAGTTGGACCAGTAGACCCAGCCATTCTCCATATCGTTCACAGGAATGCCATCGATCATCACCGCCAGGTTTCGCTGGTCAAAACCACGAATGGTGATCCTTGCATCGCCATCGCCCCCACCCTGCTGGGTGGCATAAACTCCCGGCGTAGAGTTCAGAATAAGAGGCAGATCCTGCCCTGCAAGCTCTTCCTGGATCCTGGCAGGATTCACATTGGTAAAAGCAACGGGGGTTTTTCTTGAAATGGCCATATCGGCTGTCACCACCACCTCGTCAATGGACATGGAAGACATCTCTATCTCCAGTATGACCGACCTGTCCACCACCAAAAGCTGTCGGACCTCCCCCAGGTAACCCACATAGGAGAAGTTAAGCGTATAGGTGCCAGGAGGCAGCTTAAGGGTAAACTTTCCGTCATAATCTGTCACCGTACCACTGGTGGGGCCGTAAACAATATTCGCCCCGATCAGGGTTTCACCGGTCTGGGCATCTTTTACAACACCCGAAACAGTTACCTCCTGGGCATACAATACTCCTAAGCCGAATAGAAGAAGTGCAGTGACGATGACACTTTTCATCCTACTTCCTGATCAGCTTTTTTGACAAGATCCCTTCAGGGGTGTAAATGCGAACAATGTATACTCCCCTGTTAAGGATTTCCAGGTTCATCTCTTTCTCTTTTTGACCATGTAATTGCGCAAAATAGAGCACTCTTTTCCCGGTGATATCATAGATGGCAAGCTGATCCATTCACTGTTCGAAAACCACTCTAACTTTGTCGGTTACCGGATTCGGGATGAGTCTGAACAGGTGATCCCAATTCCTGGTCTCCACCCAGGTTTGCATCTCACAGTCACAGGTATGCGCATTCAGCGAGTCCCAGACATCCACCCCACCGGGGATGGTATCCCATTCCATGGTCACATCAAATTCAATGGCGGGCATACTCTCCAGATTTACCCCCTGCTTCACAGAAGGTTTCCGGACCAGGGCATGATTACTGCTCCATGGCAACCACCAGTAACCGTCAGGGACGATAAAATTGGTAATATAGATACTGTCCCTGTCAACGATTGAATCGTTTTCCCAAATGTTTTTGTAAGCCCACTCATCGGTAAAAGCTGCCCAACCTTCGCCATCAGATGGCATGCCTCCCCCAATAATACCAAACAGGTCTACCAGGATAAAGTCAGCCACATCACCGTTGCCACCAGTGTCCTTAAATAGGGCAATGGCATCATTCCCGTTCATGTAGGTGGGAGCAGGATAATCATGGTCAAGTTGCTGTGAAAGCGCCCTGAGGTTGGGATCCGACGCTGGTGAAGTTTCTGTGCTGGTGGTCTGTCCATTTACGATCAGGTGGGTAGAGTAGGGTTGGATGAACCCCTCCAGCTGTGTAATCCCACCATCGGTGTAGCTGTTTTTCCCATTGCTGTAACGGGCCAGATAATAGGGGGCCAGATTGATAATCCCTGAAGTTGGATTGTAAATCTCCATTCCTTTATTGTTTCCGCTGCCCTCCAGGTATTCAGAAAAAAACAGCTCTGAACAATCCTGAGCAAACAAATTTGTTGAGAACAACAGGATTCCCATCCATATGTAAATGATCCTTCTCATAATTTTCATTTTGATTAAAAGAAACCGGAACGGTTATTGAATACCGCTCCGGTTTGAAATGTAATTAATCGGTTATCGCTTCACAAATTTCACAACACCCGATGCAATCTCATTCTCCATTCTGATCATATACAACCCGCTCTTCAGTGAAGAGATATCAAGGGTCAACTGACCTGCTCCATTGTTTTCAACCTGCATCACAGCTGTTCCTGTCATATTGTACAGAGTAACATGCTGGATATTCTCTGCGCCGTCAATGTATAGACTGCTCATGGCTGGAACAGGATAGAGATGCACATTACCAAACAGTTCATCCACCATACCAACTGCTATCTCAAAGACCACTGTATAAGTCTTGGTGGTTGTTCCATCCTCGGCAGTTACAAGGATCGTAGTAGTCCTGGCCGCTTCATCTCCGGCCAGATCAGTGGCAGGTGTAATCTCTATGATTGCATTTGCGTCACTGGAAGTTGCTGAAACCACCGGTACATCGGTGGTACCCTGTGACAGAGTAACCACGTAAGAGAGCAACGCAGAACTGAAGCCCGGCACCTGTGTGCTGTCTACCTGCAGATCACTGAGTGTGGCATCATCTGAAGGAACATGGATAACCAGTTCTTCAACATCATCGGCCGACCGCGGAGAAACCTGTGCTGTCCCGTTGTACTCAAGCACGATTCCCATCACGTTGGCAGAGTCAGGAATAACGGTCCCTGTCAAAGTAGTGCTGTAAAAATGCACCCTCAGAACCAAGGATTCCGTTGCACCAATGATCGTATAGTTGGATCCGTTTTCAAACTCCACACTCCCGTCTGCCTCATCAATGGTTACTCCTTTGAGCACTACCACTGTGGATTCATAGGTATCAATGGAAGCATTGATTTCCGCAGGTGTCACCTCGGTGGGAACAATGGTGTTTCCGGTGGAGGTTGCAGCACCCGGATCGGCTGTGGGATGGAACTGGAGCAGTCCGTTATAATCTTCAACAGTACCTTCCAGGCCGGAGATACCATCTCCAATGGCATAGGTTGTGGCAATGGCTCCCGGACTGTCATCGATCTCCACACCGCCGGTGGCGTCCTGTACATATTTCTTGCTCCTGTATGATTGCTGGAACGAAATGAGGACCTCCCCGGTAATCACATACTTCCGTGACTCATCGGCCAGACTTCTCAACTCTCCCAGGTTGGCCACTTCCAGCACCGGATTAAACAGAATGGTATAATCCTGGGAGGTGACTCCATCGGAAGCAACAACCTCAATGGTTGATCTCCTGGCTGCACCATCCCCGGCAAGATCAGTTGCATCAGTAACTGTATGGGTGGCTGCTGCATCGGTAGTAGTTGCAGTCACTACAGGAACTGCAGAGGTACCTGCTGGTAACTCAATGGTATAAGTGAGTGTTGCAGGGTCAAAACCTACAACAGAAGTTCCGTCAACCATCAGATCAGACAAGGTTGCATCTGAACCTGCTGTCATAAATCCGGTGACCATAAAATTATCCACTTCCCAAGTGGCTGCACCATCGGTTGGATTTGACAGGTACCTGAAAGCAACATAGATGGTATCGCTGTAGGTCGACAGGTCAAAGCTGCCAGACGCTTCCCACTCAAAATTGCCAGCCGAATAAGTGAATTGATCTGTCACATCAGTCCATGTAGCATCCACAACCGATGTGGAGTCATAGGTCCCCGGAAAATCGATGGAGATCAACACCTCCATGGCCGGTCCGGAATAATCCACTGCATTATCAAAACTGAACATATTGCCGGTTGAACCATCCAGGTTAATGGCCGGTGAGATCAGGTAATCATCATTATCCTTAACACCTCCGGAATATCCACTTGCTTTTGCAAAACCTTCATCATTGTAGGAACTCTGCTTCCAGATTTGATCTCCGAGAATACTCACCTGTGTAAAGGGAGTGAGATCGGTTTCAAAATCTGCTTTAAGAAGCAGATCGGGCACAATTATAGTTGTCACCTCAACCAGCACAACAGCTGACTGCACATTGGGAATATCCTCATCATCCTCTGCTACGAGATAAACGTCATAAGAAGTTTCAACAATAAGTCCGGAAACGGTTTCAGTGGTTTCGGTTTTACCGGCAACAAAAGCACTTGCCACAATTGCAAGAGCTCCACCTGTTCCGGTTCCTGCCTTCACCTCATCAACGGTAGGAGCTGTAGCACCATCATCAAGCACCACATAATATACAGTTGAGGTTTCGTCAAGTTGCGCCAGCAGGTCAAACTCTACATCGGCGATGTGAGCCGCCATTGGATACCCTGTCTCCCACTCCGGAGGAGTGGTATCGATAACCAGCGTTGTATCATGTGTGCCAGGGGTACAGTCGGCTACGTTTGTGGGTGCAATCTCCCATTCCGATGCGGTCCAGGTGGCATTGGGAATCGTAATCCCTCCGATCCGTTCTGCACGGGAGTCAAGGTATTCCCAGTCCTCTCCTGATCCATCCACATCCATCACTCCATAAATATCAGAAAGTGTTCCTGTAAGGTGTCCCCCATCCAGGAATAAAAAGTAACCATCATCGCCATTCCCTGTCACGGAAGAGAAGTCGAAATTGGGATCAAATCCAAAGGCGGCGTTAAAATTGGCCGAGTCTGTAGCAATCACAAAAGCAGCACCTGCATCAATGATTCCTGTCAGCTGAATGCTGTCCCATGAACCTCCATTGGCCTGTCTGGAGAGGTAAATTACTGTAGCACTCAAGTCAACAGATTCACTTCCAGCATTATATAGCTCAACGAATCTGGCCTTATAATCATCGCCAGGATCAGCTACTTCGGAGATAAATAAACTGTCGATGGCAAACGCTGAGGAGGAAATCATCAGCAATGTTGCCAGAAAAAAATGTGTAGTAGTTCTCTTCATAATTAATATATGTTTGGTTAAAATAAATAATATATCCACCCTAAAAAACGGGAGTATAAATTTAACATACAATTTCATCAATTGCATGTTAAAATTGAGAAATGTGCTGTAAGGCATTTGTTATTTATCTCACACTACGGGCAGAACAGTGCCACCTTATATTCTGCCAGAAAATAAGTGCATCCGCAACATTGAATCTCCTCGCCGCAAGCGGCGAAGAACCGAAGCTCGGCGGAAGCCAGTCATCGATCCTTTTATTGCTTATTTAATGGAGAGGAAAAATGCTTTCAATCCATCAGGAAAACCGGCTCCGGATAATGGAAATATGGCGTTTATACCAGGCTGGATCACTTAACCTGACCCTGAGATAATTCCTGTAATCCTTAATATACAGCGTTTTAAAGGATATATACAGGTATGAATAGAGCAGATTGGCAATGGATTGTAATACTTTACCTGACCGGGACCAGAAACGGCTGGATTTGTTCCGCTCAAGACGGGCGATGTACTGCCTCGACCTGAACCTGTTTTTATAAGGAAACTGTGCAGCCGGCGAGAATATTTTCGCTGCGAGTGCCGTATAGTTATTAAAGATGCTTTTAAGATGACCCTTCTGAAGTATGATTTCTGATAGATCCTGCCTCAATGACAACCTGTAAAATTCATAGATATTCCGCAGAGAAACATTTGCATAATATTGTCCATGATCCTTCAATTGACAATGTATAAAATTGATTAAAACCTGGTCATGCACTTTGAGCGTATATGATCTTGAGGTTCTATCTGTAGAAAATAACTGAGATTTTATCTCCTCAACGTTCAGGTATCTCAACTGCCGCTTTCCCACAGGATATTTGTGAATTTCAATTTGAGCCGGTTCATGCGGTTTAAACAGAGAAGGATAGTGGTGCATCATGGGCAGACTTGCAGGGTGAAATGCCGGAATAGTTTTAAAAGGGCTTCAACTGCCTCCTTATGATCACCATAGCGCATTTTGAAACATTATCACGTCTGTTTCGTCGATGTAATTGCAGTTTTATAGGTTTTAACTACCAGCGTAGTTGATTTGGAAAGTACTACTGGCAGGTACGGAAGGCAAAGGGATGAAAGAGGTATCAATGCTGATTATCCTTCAGGAAAGCCTTCGTCAAAAAGCATGCATAAAGAGGAAAATTGATGAAATTGCCGGATTGCATTAAATTACGTGGTGATATCCTGAAGAGCACTTCCGGGTTATATTTATTTTCGTAACTCCTTAAACTCTTGATATTTCTGCTGGTACCACTTTTCACCTCAACCGGAATTACCTGATTCTTATATTGAAGTAAGAAATCGACTTCTGCATCACTTCTGGATGTCCAGTAAAACAGATCTTTGTTGCCATATGAAATTAGTTCCTGGGCTACATAGTTTTCAATAAATGCGCCGTTATATTCTGAGAAAATTCTGGTGGGATCAATGATCAGGTCAGATGTTATATTCAACATGGCTGCAAGCAGTCCTGTATCGTGCATATATATCTTAAACTTGGATTGATCAGCATAACCTTTAAGGGGAATTTTTGGATTACTTAAATTATATACCATGTGAATTAGCCCGGCCTTTTTTAACCACTCTGTAGTTTGCTCAAAAGTAATGGCACGTGCATTTTTACGCACCTCACTATATTTGAATTTTTTATTTTCTCTGGCCAACTGTCTGGGTATTGAATTCCATAATTCAGAAGTTTTAATCGCTTGATTCCTATCGGTATATTTTGAAAAATCTCTCTGGTAAGCTTCCAGAATATCATATTGAATCTTCCGGACTGATCCGATATCGCTATTGTTGATATGATCCTGCAGCACTTCCGGCATTCCTCCCAGGAAGAGATACATTTTCAGATACTGAAGTAATTTTTCATGAATTACATCGGGTAAAGCCTCAGCTTTAATCAGTGTCATTAGATGCTCCAATAATAACGCTTCACCAATGGCAGATAAGTACTCAACAAATGACATGGGGTAGAGGGTGAGAAAGTTGACGTTCCCAACCGGAAAACTGCTTCGTTTACCTACACTGACCCCTAATAAAGAACCGGCTGCAATAATATGATATTCATCAGCTTGCTCATTGAAATACTTCAAACTTGTCAACACTTCTGGCACAACCTGGATTTCATCAAAAAAGATCAGCGTATCATCGGCTCTTACTTTTTGACCTAGATAAAGACCGATATTGTCGACTATTTTTCGGGGATCAAGTTCACCCCTAAACAAGGAAGCAAGATCTGGGTTTTGCTCAAAATTAAGATGGATGTAGTTTGAATATTCTGCATTCCCCAATTGATTGACCAAATATGTTTTGCCAACCTGTCTTGCTCCCTGCAATAGTAATGGTTTGCGTTTTCTGTTATTCTTCCAGTTTATCAGCTCTTTATATAATGCTCTCTCCATGATTTACAATTATTATATGTACACGTATAAGTACATTATCTCCATAAAAGTGCAACTAATATATGCTTTTATCTCCACATAAGTGCAATAATGTCTGATTTTATCTCCATATAAATGTAATATCACAATATATTTATCTCCGAAATAATGTAATATGGGTTACTGGCAACAGGCAGTTCGCTACTCATACCGAAGGGAGTCCACCGGATTGGCCCTGGCTGTTTTAAGGGAGTGCCAGATCACTGTAAGGAAAGTGATGACAAAGTTTCTAAGCATTGGAATTTTAGTTAGAGTAACCCTTTCTCATCTAGTGAAGCTTTTATTTGCTTGTGGTTTTCCCAGAACTCGATTTTCATTCTACTGAGGATCCTGTTGAATTCGGGAAGATCTTTCACATGATCGAAGAGAGGATCAATTTCCAGAAACAGAATGTACCAATATGGATAATTCTCCTCTTGCGCAAATAGTTCCATCTGTTCTACCGCCTTCTGTGTGTTTCCTTCATATGAATAGTAGACTGCCAGGCTTAAATGCTTGTAAATAGAGTTGTCAGATTCTGCATACTCCAGGTAATCGCTGAAGTAGTTTTCTGACTCCTCGGTCAATCCAACTTCTGACCATACAACACCGATTTTTGCATATTCACTCCTGTACAAATCCAGGTTCTGAGCTACCATGATCTCAGTAAGTTCCTTGTAATAGGTATACGCGCATTCATAATCCCTCATGTAATAGCATATCAACCCTATTTCCCGGATGATATCATACCTGGAGGTATCTCTGCGAAGTGCTTCAATCAAAAGTTCTTTTGTTTGTTGGAGGTCCCTGTCCCTGGCAAACAGGATATAGGCTTTCAAAATCTCTGAATATAGATTATCCGGATCGTATTCCAGTGATAAATCAATGTACTTCTCCGCATCACTTATGAATCCGGACTGCATCAGGGCATTGCTTATATGCAGGTAGATAAAACTTGCTTCCGCCGAATCGTGTGAGGCGATATCCAGACCGATTCCCATGAGGGCATATTCCAGGTATTTTTCCGTATCGGGTAAAAACCTTGTGTAAAAATCTGACAGGATGTTGATGACCAGTGAGGAATTGGGATTGTATTCCAAAGCCTTTTCAAGATAGGGAAGAGCCGGTTCATACTCTTCCCTGGTAATATGAAACATGGCTTTGGCAATCAGGCTCTGCGGAAGTTGTGGATCGTATAATAGTGCCTTGTCCGCATAATTGTCAATTTCAACGGAATACTTTTTTTCATACTGGTACATATCTAAAAAAGCATATGCTATGGATATATCAGCATATGCACGCGCAAATCCCGGATCATGTTCAATGGCCTTCTCAAATAATGGAATGGCTTCTAAAAGTCCTTCACGGGTTCCTTTATAAAAGTGATTAAGCCCTTTAAGAAAATAATCATATGCCACCAGGTCCTCTGTGGGAGGTTTATCGATGCGTTCTTCCTCTTCCGGTGTGATGATGGCCTCAATTTCATCCGCAATACTTTTGGCAACCTCCATTTGCAACTTAAATATATCCCCGGTTTTCCTGTTGTATTGCTCAGCCCAGAGACGTTTATCACCCGGGGCCTCAATTAACTGGATATTAAGTAAAATCTGATCCCCGATTTTCTGCCCGCTGCCTTCCACCAGGTAATTGGCATTCAACTCCCTGGCTATCTCGGGAATTGTCCTGGAATTATCCCTGTATTTCTCAACTGAAGTCCTGCTGATCACCCTCAAATCTTCAATCTGTTGAAGATTATCCAGGATGGATTCCATTAATCCATTGATGATGTATATGTTGGTTGAATCATTGCTATCGTTGTTAAACGGTAATACAGCAATTGATTTTTCCAGGTCGATTTTTTTGGAGGAGAATGGTTTAGTAACGACGAATAGTACAATTGCAAAAACAACGATCGAAATAATCGCCCCAAGTATTACAATCCTTCTTTTCTTATTGGATGGCCCCACTTCAACAGATTCATTTTCGATCAGATCTCTTTTCCCCACCTCCCCTGGCGGGTACCCATAATACTCCCGGAAGCATTTGATGAAATAGGAGGTACTGCTGAAGCCAACCCTGTAAGTTACTTCAGAAACAGTAAAGGAGTTCTGCCTCAGCATATCCATGGCGTTTTTCAAACGCACCTGCCTGATAAACTGGCTCACCGATAACCTGGCCAGCTTGTTTACTTTGCGAAGCAGGTTGGAGCGGCTCATTCCTGTTTCAGCGGCAAGTTCAGAAACTCCAAACTTTTCATTTGAAAGGTTCTCCTCAATGATTTCGGTAATCCTGGTTAAAAAATTATTTTCCATGGAATGAGCGTCTTGCAGCTGAATAAAGATACAATTATTCGCCATTTGCGTCATAATTTATACCCTTTCATCATAATTTATACTGTTTCACCAAACTTGACATGATTGGCTGCATGGGTGATTGGTGGTGCGTCATTGTTTGCCGGATCTTTACATCAACGAATCAATGTCAAATCTTACACAAGAAAAAATGAAAACGAAAAAGAACATTACAATGAAAGTTGTCACTGCCACGTGGCTGGTGACTGTCCTAACCCTGATCACCGCGTGTGGTGGCAACCAGGGGAATTCAACCACAGAGGAGAAGCTGACCGAAGCTCCACAAACAACTGTAAAAACTCCGGATATGGATATCCATACGGCCACCTTAATGGGAGATCTTGAAGTCATACAACAACACATCAAGGCAGGATCTGACCTGGATGTACAAGAGCCAGCTGTGGGTTCCACTCCACTGATTTCTGCCGCTGTATTTGGCAAGACCGAAGTGGCCAGAGCTTTGATCGAGGGTGGGGCTGATGTGAACCTCAAAAATAACGAAGGATCGACCGCACTGCATTCCGCTGCCTTTCTCTGCCGGGTGGAGATCGTACAGATGTTGCTGGATCACGGTGTCGATAAATCTGCCCTGAACAACTACGGATCAACAGCACAGGCATCGGTATCGGCTCCATTCAGCGATGTAAAATTCATATATGAACAATTCCAGAAGGACCTTGGACCGCTGGGATTTAAACTGGACTTTGCGTTTGTTGAAGAGACCCGTCCAAAGATCGCAGAGATGTTGAACTAAGTAACTCCATATCGTTGAGATGTTGAATTAAGGAACTCCTTATCGCTGAGATGTTGAACTAACAAACTCCATTATTAATAAGAAGAAAATGTCAACTTCAGATAGAAGATACGATATCGATTGGTTAAGGGTAATCGCCATAGGATTGCTCCTGTTTTATCATATCGGAATTGGCTTCCAACCCTGGGGAGTATTTATCGGATTTATTCAGAGTGAAAAGCCACTGGAATCCTTATGGATAATCATGTCAATGCTCAACATATGGAGAATACCATTGTTGTTTTTTGTATCCGGTATGGGGGTTTGTTTTGCCATCAGGAAAAGGAACTGGAAACAGTTAATCATTGAGAGAACAAAGAGAATTCTTCTCCCTTTCCTGTTTGGAATTCTGATCATTGTTCCCATACACGTTTTCATTTGGCAGAAATATTACAACCAGGATATCACTTATACCCTTCATCCGGTTCATGTATGGTTTCTGGCAAATATATTTATCTATGTAGTGCTTTTATCGCCCCTGTTCTTCTACCTGAAAAGAAATGAAAGTGGGAAGATCAACAAGTGGCTGAAAAATTTGTTCGGAAATCCATTGGGATTGCTTTTCGTCGCAGCAATTTTTGTGCTGGAAGCTGTTTTGGTGAAGCCCGAAACCTATGAGACCTATTCCATGACCTTGCACGGATTCTTGCTGGGTCTACTGGCCTTTCTGTTTGGTTTTTGCTTTGTTCTCAGCGGTGATGGATTCTGGCAAACGGTACGCAGATGGAGATGGTTGTTTTTATCCATTGCCGGGATCCTTTTTGCGGTTCGTTATATTGTATTCGATCTGCAAGCTCCAAATTATTATAAAGCCATTGAATCCAACATGTGGATCTTTGCCCTGTTTGGTATTGGGTACAGGTACCTTAATCACCCCAGTAAAGCTTTAAGTTATTTAAGCCAGGGGGCATACCCAATTTATATCATACATATGATTTTTCTCTACCTGGGCTCATCCCTGATCATGCCTCTTGGAATTCCAACCCTTGTCAAATTTATCCTCGTTGTGGTCTTTACTACCATAGGTTGTTTTACTCTCTACGAGTTGATCATCAAAAGAGCAGGATTCCTGAGACCGCTATTTGGATTAAAACAATCTGAGGTTTAGTATGCCAATTAAAGAACTCAAAAGTTTCGATATGAAAAAATTTTTTTCTCTCCTACAGTATGATACTTACCATTGATTACATCGTATAGATAGAGATCATCTCCTTCGATACGGTATTTAAACGCCTCCGTCTTGTTAACTGCTGTCAAGGTCAGGTACAGATAATAGAAAAAGCTCCCATCTCCCCCGGGGTCATACACTGCTTTGACGACAGGTACCAAAAGAGAAAGACAGGAGCCGGTATGGTCGATTTGATTTCAAAGACAATAAAACCGAAGATGGGTTGTATATTCCCGAAAATTAATTCTAATTTCAACCACCAACTGTTCTAACCATAACTCATCCACAATGAATACAAAATTATCACTCTTTTCGGCTCTACTGATCGCAATCCTGCTTACCGGATGTGAGAATAATACACAGGAATTGCCCAATATCCTCTGGATCACCAGTGAAGACAACAGCCCACTCCTCGGTTGTTACGGAGATTCCTTTGCCACCACTCCAAACCTTGACATGTTGGCCTCTGAGGGATTTCTCTATTCCAATGCATATGCCAACGCCCCTGTATGCGCACCTGCGCGGAACACAATTATTACTGGGGTACACTCCTGTTCCAACGGGAATGAGCAGATGCGCAGCCGCTATTCAAAATCCGAATCGGTGCGGTATTATACAGAGTACCTGATGGATAAAGGATACTACTGCACCAACAATAGCAAAACCGATTACAATACCAGCAGCGCGGATCTGGAAGTCATGTGGGACGAGTGCGGACGGGAATCCCATTACAGGAACCGTGCAGAAGGACAACCATTCTTTGCCATCTTCAATTTCACCACCAGTCACGAAAGCTCCATCCACAGATCCACCCCTGATGATCAGCTGAGACACAAGCCCGAAGATGTGGTTCTTCCCCCATACCATCCTGATACACCTGAGATGAGGCACGACTGGGCCCAGTATTACGATAAGGTTGAAGATTTGGATGCCCAGGTAGGTAAGGTTCTACAGGAGCTGGAAGAGGCCGGACTGACAGAGAACACCATTGTATTCTATTACAGTGACCATGGCGGGGTCCTGGGGCGCAGCAAGCGATTCCTCTATGAGACAGGGACGCATGTCCCATTCATCATTCACATCCCAAAGAAATATAAACACCTCTACCCTGCAAAGAGAACAGGATCCAGCATTGATCGATTGGTGAGCTTTGTGGACCTGGCCCCCACCCTGTTAAGCATCATCGACCTGGAAGCCCCCGGTTTTATGCAGGGAACCGCCTTCCTGGGTCAGCACCAGAAAGATGAGCCCGACTATATCTACATGTTCCGGGACCGCATGGATGGCCGGTACGATATGTCCCGGTCCATTGTGGACAGGGAATACAGATATACCAGAAACTACAATTCGTCAAGGATCTATTTGCAACATTTGGAATACCTGTGGAAGGCACCCTCCATGCGATCCTGGGAAGATGCCTTCAAGTCGGGTCAATGCAATGAAGTACAGTCAAGGTGGTGGAATCCCAAACCGGTAGAAGAGCTGTACGATACAGAAAATGATCCCTGGGAAATAAACAACCTGGCAGGTGATCCTCTCCATGCAGAGAGACTTGTCAAAATGCGTCAGGCCAGTCTGGAAATTGGCACCTCCATCAGGGATGCAGGATTCATTCCGGAAGCTGACAGGAGCATCCGCGCCGGCAACACGCCCATTTATGATTATATGAGGAGCGATGAAGTGCCTTATGATGAGATTATGACTGCAGCAGTGCTGGCAACAGACAGGGATCCTTCCAATCTGGAAGCCCTCGTTGCGTTACTGGGCCATGACGACAGTGCCATCCGGTACTGGGCAGCCCAGGGACTTATGCTTTTGGGAGAGAATGCCCGACCAGCCATCAGGGAGATAGAGAAAGCCGCTACAGATAAATCCTGGAATGTGACTGTGACAGGTGCTGAGATTTTATACCTGCTGGGTGAAAAAGAGAAGGCCCTGGAAGCATACCACAGGGTGTTGCAGTGTGATGCACCCATGGCCCGTACCCATGCCCTGAACAGCATCGATCATGTGAATGGCACCTCTAAGGAGTTTCTGGATGATTGCGTTACAGTGATCAAGGAAAAATATGAACAACTGAACATGGGCAGCGATTACGATGCCAGGGTGATCAAATGGCTCCTGGAGAAATGGGATGTGGATCCCACCCAGCACGGTATCGCATTCCCTTAACTGAATATTGAACGGGTTACTTCACTTCCATTTTATAGTCAGTCAGCTGGTTTCTGTGACAGGATCCAATCAATCCACGTTTCCATACCCTGTCCGGTTTTTGCAGACAACTCCATGAAAACCAGTTTTGGATTGACCGTATAGGCATAAGATTTCGCCTTTTCCATATCAAAATCCACATATGGAAGCAGGTCTGTTTTATTGATAATGCACAGATCGGCATGCTGAAACATGGTAGGGTATTTCTGGGGTTTGTCCTCTCCTTCGGTCACACTGATGATCACAATTCGGAATTTTTCACCCAATTCAAAAAGGGAAGGGCATATCAGGTTGCCCACATTCTCGATGAAAAGCACACTCCCCTCTTTCGGTTCCAGCTTCTTTACAGCCAGTCGGATCATTTCCGCATCCAGGTGACAACCATTTCCTGTGTTCACCTGTACCACCGGTGCCCCTGTGCGGTCGATCCGATTCGCATCATTGAGGGTTTGCTGGTCACCCTCGATTACAGCCACATTTCGTTTTCCTTCCAGCAACTTGATGGTTCTCTCCAGGAGTGTGGTCTTGCCCGATCCCGGAGAACTCATGAGGTTCAGGGCGACAATTCCCTTCGCCTCAAAAAATCCACCATTGCGGCTGGCCACCAGGTTGTTCTTTCCCAGGATATCCTCCTCCAGTCTTATCAGTCTCTGTTGAGAACCCTGGACATGATCGTGACCATGATCGTGCGTGTGGCCATGATCGTGCGTGTGGTCGTGATCATGCGTGTGATCGTGATCGTGATCATTGTGGCCATGGTCATGCGTGTGGTCGTGATCATGGTGGTCGTGAGATTGACCGGATTCCCCGGGCCGGGAGATCTTCACCGGATTCCCTTTTTGTCCACACCCGCATGTTTCACACATATCTATTCCTTTTGTTCAACAAGTAACGAATTGATCCCAGGATCAAGGATCGGAATCCTGTCTGGAAGATACACCACAAATCGCTTATAATCCAGTATATCATGATATTTTTTCAGTCACCTCTTCTGAAAAACATAAACCAGGATAAGCCGATTGCAGAATGGGAACAAATAGCAAGTCCGTGTGTTATTAAACCAAATGGTGTTAATCGCAAGTAAAACCCAATGATAAGAGTGAAATACCGGAATACATTCTTATTTGCCATTGCCTTCATTTTTTCCTCAGGCCTTTTTGCCCAACGGGGTATCATCGAGGGTCTGGTGATCGATGCTACGGGGACCAATCCCCTGGAATATGCACAGGTAGGTTTATATGGCGCTTCTGATTCTTCATTTGTGGATGGCACTATCTCGGGACCGAATGGAGTTTTTACACTGGATAAGATCCGAAACGGTACCTATTACATGGAGGTGTCATTCATCGGTTACAGAACTGAAAGCATTGGGCCTATATCCATTACCCCTCAATCGACTCTTTACATCAGCGGCCCGGTGAGACTAAAAATCAATACAACCACACTGGATGAAGTTTCTGTGGTCCGCCAGCTCAGCCAGACTGAACGTGAGATCGACAGACAGGTTTTTCATGCCGAACAATTTCAAACAGCCAGCGGCGGGACTGCGATAGACGTATTACGAAATATCCCATCAGTGAGCATTGGTCCCGATGGGGAGGTTTCCCTGAGGGGTACCCAGGGATTCCTGGTATACCTGAATGGCAAACCCACTCAGATGGATGCATCCATTGTGCTCGCCCAGATATCAGCCAACTCCATCGACCGGATTGAGGTGATCACCGTTCCTACAGCAAAATTTGATGCCCAGGGGACAGGTGGTATCATCAATATAACCACCCATCAATCGGCCCTGGACGGAACCTACCTGAATACAGCAATCATGGTTGGAGGAGCTCCCTGGAATGAAAATTCCGATCCCTTTCGTTACGGCGGAAACCTCTCCTTCACTCATCAACAGAACAGACTAAAGGTCTATGGAGGTTTGGATTATAACAGAAGAGATGTACGGGGTTCCAGGGAAGGGAAAGCCAGGATCCTCCAGGACGATGGATCTTACTACTGGATGGTGGCCGATGGGCCCCGACCCGAGTGGCATATCAACCATGCAGTCAGGCTGGGTGCCGATCTTGAACTCACGGAAAATGATGCCCTCAGCATTGGTTTGTACCGGGGGAGAAAGGTCGAGGGACGCACAGCCGAGTATATATATGATAATTTCTACGGTGACATTGAAGAGAACCGTCTGGGAGATCCACGGGATATCATGATCTACAATCCCAATACCCACGAAAGGGTGGGATATTTTACCACTGCTTCACTGGATTATGTACATGAGTCGCCCAATGGTGGAACCTTTACCGGTTCATTCCTGTACGAATACAGCAACCTTTACAGTGATCTCTATAATACCGATATATCTCTGATGGCCGGGAATGAAGGTAATACTCTCCTGGCCTACCGGCAGCGTGACGATAATCCACTGAACGGTTTCAGACTGGACCTGAAATATTCGGTACCCATCAGGAATACCCACCAGTTTTCCATGGGTTACCAGCCACAGTACCTTCAGCAACAAGGTGTTTTTAAGTTCGATACCCTGGATATGATCAACCAGGTGTGGAATCCCTATACGGAATTTGAAAATGAAACCGAACTTTCAAGGTGGATCCATGCAGGATTTGTAAATTTCCAGGGATCCTTTGATGCACTGGACTATATTGCCGGAATCAGGCTTGAATACATGGATCAACTCTTCACCGTGGAGAATCCTGACTACCTGAATATATTTGACAGGCCCACCTCCGCTGAAAACATTGTACAGAAGCTCGACATTTTTCCTGTGTTTCACTTGCAGTACAACCTGAATGAGACGGACAACCTGGTGGCTGCTTTCAGCCGGCGCATCAACCGCCCTCCAACGAAGAACATGTCGCCCTTTCTACTGCGTCGCCATTATGAGGTCTTCCTGGTGGGGGATCCCAGCCTGAAACCAGAATATGCCAGCCTGGCCGAACTCTCCTACGTAAAAGGGATCGGGGAATCGCAAATTACAATGACCGGTTTTTACAGAAAAACCAACAATGCCATATACAGGGTCAACACCGTCCTCACAGAAGATGAATCGGAATGGTACCATGGAAATTCGGTATTGATCAGAAGCTATACAAACTCCGGAAACAACCTGGCCCTTGGTGGGGAACTGGCAGCTGACCTGAAATTGACTCCCTGGTGGAAACTATACCTGGGTGGATCACTTTATCACTTCAGCATAAATGGAGAGATTTTCGAATTTGAGGTGGACCAAAAAAGTACCAATTGGTCACTTAACACCAACACCAGCATCTCCATTACCAGCCAATTCCGCTTATATTGGGCCCTTTCTGTCCAGTCCGCCACTGTTACAGCCCAGGGAGAAGATGAACTCTTCTATATGTCGGATGCTTCTTTCAGCTGGAGCCCAAAAACTGCAGAAAACATCAATATCCAATTTAAAGTACTGGATACATTCTCCTCCAATGATAAAGGATTAAATACGGGAGGCTATGACCAAACAGGGACACAGATCTTCTACCAGACTACGACCTACCACCGCTATGGTCCCATTCTGGAGCTTAACCTCACCTATACCCTGAACACCTCCCTCCAGAAGAAGAAGTCACCGGACAGCACCTTCGGGGAAAGTGAGTTCTAGAGAGAGGGGAACTTAGTTCAATAACCGGGAGAGTTTTGGCTTATCCAGCAATTCCACCACTTTTCCTTCGGTCCGGATGATCCCATCCTGGTTCATTTCACTAATGGCACGACCCACAGAAGGACGTGCCACGCCAAATAGTTCCGATAGCTGAACCTGAGAAAGAGGCATTGTAACCCGGTCTTTCCCAGTCCTCCCAGCAAGGTCCAGCAGGTATTGTGCCAGTTTCCCCTTGATGGAAGTAAAAGAGAGAAATTTGATCTTATTGGAGAGGAATTGACCCCTGCTG
>JAUVKN010000132.1 GCA_030596245.1 Bacteroidia bacterium
ATGTTGAAAGAATATTTTCATTATAAAATACTGGAAATTATCTTCAATAGTAACCAGGCGGACAAATTGAGCTTTTTAGGTGGTACAAATTTACGAATCATCCATAGAATCAGTCGATTTAGCGAGGATCTTGACTTTGATTGTTTCAGCCTGGAGAGAAACGAGTTTATTGATCTGACTGATCTGGTAATCCGTCAACTATCACTTGAAGGGATTCATGTACTGGCCGATGACAAAGAAAAGGATTTACGATTAAAAGCATTCAGGAGAAATCTGGTATTTCCTGGCCTGATGTATGACCTTCATTTATCCAATCACCCTGAAAAAAGATTCCTGATCAAAATTGAGTGTGAACCGCATCATTTTCAATACAACCCTGATAAGCCAATCATACAGAAATTCAATGTCTTTACTCAAATAAATACTACACCTGCAGATGTTTTGCTATCAATGAAAACCGGTGCAGTACTGGAGCGTCAGAAAGGGAGGGATTATTATGATTTTATATTTCTCTCTGGCAAAACAGCGCCCAATATGAAATATTTGAAAGAAAAATTTGGAATAGCCTCATCGGAAGAACTTTACAAATCTATTCTGAAGCGCTGTGAATCCGTGGATTTCAATTCGAAATCAAAAGATTTTAAGAAGCTGGTATTAAATCAGAATGAAACGAAAAAGGTTCTCCTCTTTCAGGAATTTGTGAAGCAGAAACTGCTGAATCAACCTTAATGCAGTTTGTGTGGCTTGACCTTCATAAGTCTCACCATATTCATCAACAACTTGGGGAGGGGTTTGGTGACGTCCCTGCGGTTCCAGAGGTCGATGTACCAGCCCAGTTTTTTTGAGATGGGGATCTTGTGGGTTTCCACGAATTCAATGAGTGTGCCGTCGGGGTCTTCCACATAGGCGAAATGACCGGCGGCTTCGCCCATGTCAAAGGGTTTGCCCTGGGGGTGTATGTCCGAATCAACCGTAAAGGGAAATCCTTTCTCTTTGCACTCATCTTTGAGGGCTTTCATACCCAGCACATCAAAACAGAGGTGGATGAATCCCAGGTCGCCCCAGATGCGGTTCTTGAAAATTTTCTCGGGCTTGCGGCCCAATGCCTGCACCAGTTCGATCTCGGTGGGGCCAAAGAGGCTTGAGAACGGACCCTTACGGGTTTCACTATGCTGCAGCAGTATCCTTCTGAATTTACCTTCGCCCCCGGGAAGGGCCTTCAGATCGTCAAAGGAGCCCTCTTTGTCATACACAACGACATCGTATCCCAGCACTCCGCTGTAGAGTTTAATGGCTTTTTCCGGATTGGTGGTACCGATCACGGCGCCGTAGGACCCCCCGGTGCTCTTTTTACAGTTCATAAAGGTGGAATCCTCTTCCACGATCTGCCAGATGTTGTTGAAGGGATCCTTCACGTAGAAGTTGTCCCTTCCGGCCGGATCTTTCACGATTCCCGAAAGCATTTCAGCCTCTTTGCTAAGGTGGTCATAGGCTGCCTGTACATTGGGTGATTTGATCTTTCCGGCAAAGATGCCCAGGTCACCAATCTTCAATTCAAAGGCCGGAGCCACCGGAATGCGATCGGTATGCTGCCAGATCTCAAATCCGCCTCCACCCAGCATGTTTATGATAAGGCACGCGTGCCGCTCCCTGGGTTCTCCGTTTGTATAGGGGAGCATGTATTCTGCGACGGCTTTCTCCTCAAAGATCCGCACATCCATGCCGAAGTTGGGGATATACCACTTCCATGCCTCGTAAAAATTGGTTACACCCACCCCGATTTGCTGGATGCCGGAGATCATCTTTTTGTCAAACTCTTTTATGCGTGCCATGCGGGTGGCAAAGATAGCGCAATTAACCGTTTTTTAGAAAAAACTATATTTGTTTTCGAATCAACCCCATTTTTATGGCTCAATCCAAAATTGCCGGCGCAGCAAGAAACGTTCACAAACGCAATTGGTTTTTCCACCTCATCAACCATTACGTCGAATTTATTTTTTACCAGTATTACTCCAGGGTGGAAATTTTGGGGCGGAAGAAGGTTGTCAGGAAAGAACCGGTGATCTTTGCTCCCAATCACCAGAATGCCCTTATGGATGCGCTGATTGTGCTTTTCTCGGTTCCCCAGGATGTGGTTTTTCTGGCCCGTGCCGATTTGTTCAAAACGAAATTTCTTTCGTTTATAATGAACAGCCTGAAGATGCTTCCGGTTTTCCGGCAACGGGACGGGGCCAGCGAGCTTGGGAAGAACCAGGAGATCTTTGATATCACAGTGAATGTACTGAACCAGAGGCACTACCTCTGCCTGATGCCGGAGGCGAACCATGGAGACCACAGGAGACTGCGTCCGCTGGTAAAGGGGATCTTCCGCATCGCTTTCAAGGCTCAGGAACCCTATGGTAATAAACCCTTTGTAAAGATCTTACCCACAGGACTGGATATGGGGCATTATGTGAAACAGAACCAGACCCTCCTGATCAATTACGGCGATCCCATCGAGGTATCGGATTTCTGGGACCTGTACCAGGAGAATTCTGCCCGGGGAATCAATGCCATTAAGTCGCGGCTGGCTGAGGAGATGAAGCCGTTGATGATCCATATTGAAACAGAAGAGTTCTATGAGGCGGTCATGGGATTGCGGACCCTCTTTAATGAGCGGATGCGCGAGATCCTGGAGATAAAGGGTTCGAAACTGAGCGACCGCTTTGTGGCCGATAAGCATATGATTGACTGTATTGACAGGGCCATTGAGAAGGATGAAGAGAAGGTGCGGGAGCTGGCAGGAAAGGTGGATAGTTATTATGAAGAGGTGAAATCGCTGAAGATCCGCGACTGGGTGGTGCGGGACAAGGGGTATGTGTTTGGAAAGAGTTTATGGAGGTATTTGACGCTGATCGTGACTTTTCCCTTCTTTTTATTCGGACTCCTCACCAATGCAATTTCTTATCTCCTGCCGGTACGCATGGTGCGCAATATCAAGGACCTTCAGTTTCATGCCTCGGTGAAATTCACCATAGCCTTGTTTATAAGCTTTCCCCTGCTCTACCTGATACAGACCCTGCTGGTTGGGATATTGACCGGCCCCTGGTGGATCTGGGTGGCCTATCTTGTAGCGCTCTATCCAATGGGAAAAATTGCACTTTACTGGTATTTCCGCTGGAAGAAAACCGTGCGGGGAAGCTGGTTCCGCAGGCAATTGCGGCGCAAAAATGTGGCTGCCTGGGATCTGGTGAATCTGAGGAAGGAGATTGTGGAGCTGACGGAGGAGCTGGTCAGCACTGATTAATAGCATTTATTTTATTGATCCTTCGTCTATCGATTTGATCATTTCGCGGTTAAAAAACGGATGTTTGTCATTACCGGACCCGGGCATGGATCTCTTCAGCGTGTTTTTATCTCCGGGATGGGATAAATTCACAGTAATAACAGGGGATTGATCAAATATAAAACTCAGACGTTTCCCGTTTAACTACCTTTATCTCAAATCATAAAAGTTCAGATTATGAAAAAACTTCTATTACTCGGAATTATCTTTCTTGCTGTCCTGACGGGATATTCGCAAGAGTGTGAAAATTACATTGAACTTCTTGGGAAAGGGATTACAGGAATGGAGGAAGCGTCCATTACCATCCCCAATCATGATCAGGTTGACTTTGTCATAGCGGAGGCCATTTATAAATCCAAAACGGAGCCAACCGATGTAAAGTTCTGGACCGGGTCGGAAGAGAAAATGTCCTCTCCCGAGCTGATTCCGCTCAGCGGGGGCCCCACTTCAGGGTACATTACCTCTGTTTTCAGGGCCGAATTTGATGGTCCGGTTGAAGAGATAAACCTGGATTTCCTCACAAACGAAGATGCATTCCACTCCTTTGCATTGTATGTGCACAGGTTGGATGGCGGTGTCTATTCTTTGCTTGCAGGTGAGTTATTCAATGTGTACCACAATGAAGATCTTCCCCAGGTGATTGAGATACCCATCCCGGTTTCTCCCGATGCGAGAGACATCGGCATCAGGTTTGGAGTTACCGAATTGAATGACGATGATCGGTGGGCTGTTTTTACCTTTGAAGCCAGTGGCGAAGTTGTGAATAAAGAGCTCAAAACGTGGAACCAGGATGACGGAACCGACTCCTATATCATACTGGAGGTATTGTTTGAAGATGTTCCGGGCGATGTGGACCTTATCACCATGACCCTCCTCTCTGAGGATGAGGGTGGCGAGAGGGATGGTGACTCTTTTATAGCAGGTGTGGTCCTTGTGGATCTGCCCTGTGAGGAGTATGAGTCCGACCTTTTATGTTCATATACCCAGGGATACTACGGGAACAAGGGTGGTAAAACCTGTGATGGCAAAACCACAATGGAGCTGCTGGAAATCCTGCTGGACACTGACCTTGTACTGGGTAAGGAGGGCCATAGTTTTACCATTGGTGAAGGTAATGTGAAGTGTGTACTTGAACTTCTCCCCGGAGGAGGTCCATCCAAAATACTGGAGGGAAATGGTTCATGTGATGATCCTGAAAGCTATGATGCCAACAAGCAGGGCAGGTTGAAAAATACGCTGCTTGCTCAGGGCATTACACTGGGACTTAATGTGCGTCTGTCTCCCGACCTGTTGGTATTTCCGGTTGATGGTACCCTGTTTGTCACACAGTTGGCAGAAGATTGTTTAGATCCGGATGCAGGGGGTATTGCGGGAACCGAAATGAGTTATGGCTTCGGTCAGGATGTGGTCGATAAACTGGGAACAGATGCAAATATCGGAGATCTGGTGGAACTTGTGAATATGGCGCTTGCCGGGGAAAATATCTCACCTTTGAGCCTGAGTCAGGTCTCTGATGCGGCTACCATGGTCAATGAAGCTTTTGACGAATGTGTGGTAGTCTATGAAAACAGCGGTGCTGATGATGCGACTTTGGAAGAGGGAGAAGGAGAAGAAGGAGAAGAAGGAGAAGAAGGAGAAGAGGGAGAAGAGGGAGAAGGGGAGAAGGATGATCAGGAGGGATCCACCAAAGGGATCACGAATATTTCCAAACAGGGATCCGGACCTCAGCTGGGAATTTACCCCAATCCGGTGAAGGAGCGCTTTTACCTGAGCATTCCTTCCGGGGTGGTCAATGTGAAGAGTGCCGGCATATACAGCATGACAGGAATCCTTGTGAGAAGTATTGAGAATCCTATTAAATCGGGGATGGAGCAGATTCTTGAAATCGATGCAAGCGACCTGCTGGAAGGAATCTATTTTGTCAGGATCGATACAAACTCAGGATCAATTTCCAGGAGATTTGCGGTCCAGTAATCCTGAAGAGTGATCGACTGATTAGTTTTTGATTATATTTTTTTGGCGGCTCTGTTCCTTTTAGTGGGACGGGCCGCCTTACTGTTTTGAACCCTCCCCACTCTTTTGAACCCTCCCCACTCTTTTATTCCCGGATATCATCCAGCAGGCGCCGTTCTTTTTTAGTGGGACGACCTGCCCCCCGGTCGCGCTTGATAAAGAAATCATCCTGCATCTCCAGCTTGATCAGTTCATCCTCGGGAGTCACATTTTCCACGTAGTTCTCTACGATCTTTGCCCCCACACGCTTTTCGATGGGATCTGTTACACGGTAGGAGTAGACCACCGGCATTTTTTTCACCTGGATCACATCCCCGGCTGTCACACTCCTTGAGGGCTTGGCTGGCATCTCATCCACGGTCACTTTACCCTTCCTGCACGCTTCTGTGGCCAGGGTCCGGGTTTTGTACACCCGCACAGCCCAGAGGTATTTATCGATTCTTACGGTTTTCGGCATGAATAAGTAGTTCTGTTTTTTGTGCCATATTTCTCAAACAAACCTGCGTTTACCCCTTTTTCAAGGTCCCGGCTGGCTGTGGCAGTAGAAATGCTTTTAAATATACTCATATAATCTTTCCTGGTAAAAGAGATCATTCCCATTTTGTGGAAGCTTATTAGGCGATCCGATTCTGTTTCGTATCTCTGACAGTTATTCAGAAATTCTGTTACTGTCTCAAAGATCATATGCAGCATGAACAGGATAAATTCAGTGGCATTTGAAACCCGATCACTGGCCGATAGAGCCCTGAAATACTCTTTCCTGTTTTGGGAGAGCTGTTTTTCGCAGGGCAAGAATTCAAACAGTGGGTATCTATTTATAAGCATCAGGGTTTGCCAGAGCCGGCCCATTCTGCCACTGCCATCCAGAAATGGTTGGATAGATTCCACATTGCAATGGAACAGACAGCTTTTAATAAGAAGAGGGTCCTCCCCCTTGTTTATATATTCAAATAATTGACTCATGAGCTTTGGCACCTCTTCGGGAGGCGGTGCCAGGCAAATGATCTCGGATCCCCGGAATATTCCCGCATCTATTGTTCTGAATTGTCCGGAGTGCTCTGAGATTCCCGACAGCATCATAGAATGTGTGTTCAGGAATGAATCCTGCGACCATGGATTCATCTCCTTTAATCGTTTATACACTTCAATGGTGTTGGTGACTTCATGAATGCGTTTCCGCGGCCCACGTCCAGGGTAGTCGTTAATGAGCGCTTCAATCTTTTCCCGGGCCAGGGGATTTCCATCGAGTCCCAGAGTAGTGTGGATTGTATCGACCCTGGCCACCTTCCGCAAATGCGGAGACGGCATGGATGGGAACCGGGCATTGGCTTCTCCCAGTTTTTCAGAAACCGCAGAGGTCAGCCTGAGCAGGTCAGGAGTGGGGGTATAGGTAAGACTCATGAGCGCGTGATACTATCGTATGATACTATCATAGATAATTGTGATACTATCGTATAATACTGTCATAGATAATTGTGATACTATCGTATAATACTGTCATAGATAATTGTGATACTATCGTATGATACTATCATAGATATTTGTTAATGTGATAACCCCCATACACATCATTGCCTCCCCCCACACTTTTTACGCTGCAGTCCGGTTTAAGTTGCAGACACCCTGTTTACCATCCTGTGATACAACGGCTTGCAATACTTATGGATCCAGACCATGATCAGTTCCTTCCCCCCGATAAGCACATCCTTGCGGTTTCGTTTCATGGCCCGGATCATTTTGCGGGCACATTTTGTGGGGGTGATACCTTTGGCCAGTGCAAGATCCATGACCCCGTGTTCTTTGCCATCCTTCAGAAGGGCATGGTAGGAGATGTTGGTCCGGACACGGCCCGGACTGAAAATGGTGACCCGGATCCCTTTCCGGTTATTTTCGGCCCAAACGCTTTTATAAAAACCAAACAGGGCATGCTTGGCTGCAGAATAGGCACTTCTGAAGGGAAATCCGAATTTACCCGAGATGGTGCTGGTGACCCCAATGTGGCCATACCCATTCTCGATCATCTTGGGAAGGAGCGCCTTGGTAAGGATCACACCGCTAAAGTAGTCGATCTCCATCACGCGCCGGTCAATTTCCAGGGGAGTATCTATGGCCTCTGCCCTGGTGGAGATCCCTCCGTTGTTCATCAGCACATCCACCCGTCCGAACTCCTTCAACACTTTTTCAGCTGTAGCCTGCACCTCATCCGGATTTCCCAGGTTGAAGACCACCGTGTGGACATCCTTTGAGATGGGCTCCAGGTGTAGCCTGACGGCTTCCAGCTCTTCGGCTTCATGGGAGGAGATGATCACCTTTGCACCCTCCCGGGCGAATTGCTTTGCCAGTTCAGCGCCAATCCCCGAAGAGGCTCCTGTGATCCATACGGTCTTTCCTTTGTAGTTCATGCGTTTCAATACTTTTCTGCAAAAATAGTGATAAAATAGATTTCGATGCATGAACCCATAATAACGATTTGGAAATTCAATGAATGGGTTATAACTTTGTTGTAACATATTATTTGTAACCTATGGAAGTTTCAATCATTAACGTTGGTAATTCAAAAGGGATCCTTTTAAGCAAAACCATCCTCGAAAAATATGGTTTTGGGGAAAAAATTGAAATCACAATGAAACAAAACCATCTGGAATTGAAACCGGTGACACCTCCCAGGCAGGGTTGGGATGAGGCCTTTAAGGAGATGCACGAAAAAGGTGACGATAAACTGCTGGATGACGATATACTGGATGATGATTTTTTTGAAGAATGGAAATAAACCAGTATGACATCGTCCTTGTAGACCTTCAGGTTTCTGAAACAGTAAGAGGGCCCGGAGCCGAAATAAGAAAGATCAGACCCTGTGTGGTAATATCGCCTGATGAGATGAACAGGTACCTGAGAACCGTGGTTATTGCTCCTATGACAACTCGTTCAAGACTTATTCCAACAAGAGTCAGGGTAAGGCATAACAAGCAAACGGGTTGGGTAATTGTAGACCAGATAAGGACCGTCGACCGAAAACGGGTGAGCAAGCGACTGGACAGGTTAACCTATCCGGAGATCAAAAAGCTTAAAAATGTGATCCGGGAAACCTTCGTGGAGTAGGCTGATTGCAGACGTGGAGTAGGCTGATTGCAGACGTGGAGTGGACTGATTGCAGATCAGGATGCCAAACTGCCGTTTACTTCCAGCTTGAAGCCCATGCGGTGCACATTCACGATGGATACGTTCTTGTCCTCCTGCAATTTTTTCCTCAGCCGGGCAATGTATACATCCATACTGCGGCCCATGAAATAGTCGTTCTCTCCCCACACATCGGTCAGCACTTTTTCGCGCTTCACCACATTGTTGACATTTGAGGCCAGCATGCGCAACACATCAGCTTCTTTTTTGGTCAGGTTGGTCTGGTCGGTAGGTGAACAGAGCACACGGTTGGGATAATCAAAGGTAAACTGACCGAAATTCAGCACTTCAGGCAGCTCATCCTCCACAAGTGAAAGATTGGTGCGCCGAAGCAGTGAATAAATTCTCAGAGAAAGTTCGGTAACGCTGAATGGTTTTGTAATATAGTCATCCCCGCCAGCACAAAAAGCCAGGATCTTGTCCTTGTCCTCGTTTTTGGCTGACATGAAAAGAATTGGGGTTGCAAAGTCGGTTTTTCTGATCTCTTTGGCCAGGTCAAGTCCGCCCATCCCTGGCAAAATTACATCCACCAGGATAATGTCATATTTTGCAGCATTGAACAGCTGAAGGGCCCTGTCGCCTCTTGGTTCCAGGTCTACCTGGTAATTCTTAAGTTCCAGGGAGTTTTTCAACATGGGTCCAAGCTGGTGGTCATCTTCCACCAACAGAACTGTGGGAATTTTATCTGACATGATTCAAACTGTGGTTAAAGTTATCGCCGTTTACTCTAAAGAACGTTCTTTTTAACATTTTGTTCACTTATTATGTATTATAAAATACATTATTACTGTATTGATTGATATATTTTGCTTCAATAAAAAATTGTAATGAGAGTCAGTGCGTTCATAATAAATATTCTTACTTTTGCAGCCAAGCAGCAACCACTTAACCACCAGCAACAGGGATGGAGCATAGCAGACCTATTAAATTCTTTTCAGGAAGGGCCTCCACCTATCTGGCCGAAAATATTGCATCGAATTTTGGAACCGAACTGGGACGCACCAGTGTTTTTCAGTTCAGCGACGGGGAATTCCAACCTGCTTATGACGAGAGTGTGAGGGGATGTACCGTATTTATTATACAGTCCACCTTTCCCCCGGGAGATAATCTGATGGAGCTGCTTATGATGATCGATGCTGCCAAGCGTGCTTCTGCCGATAAAGTGGTGGCCGTGATTCCCTATTTTGGTTTTGCCCGTCAGGATCGCAAAGACCGTCCCAGATCTGCCATTGGAGCCAAACTGGTGGCCAACCTTCTGACGGCCGCGGGTGTGGACCGGATCATGACCATGGATCTGCATGCCGATCAGCTCCAGGGATTTTTCGATGTACCGGTGGACCACCTCTATGCATCAGCGCTGTTTGTACCTTATATAAAGGCGTTGAATTTGGATAACCTGGCCATTGCAGCACCCGATATGGGAGGGACCAAGCGGGCCAATGCCTATTCCAGGTTTGTAAATGCCAGCATGGTGATCTGTTACAAACTCAGAAAGAAACCCAATGTGGTGGAGGAGATCAAGGCCATTGGTGACATAGAGGGGAAAAATATTGTGATTGTGGATGATATGGTCGACACTGCCGGGACCATCGCTTTTGCAGCGGGAATGATGAAGAGTGAAGGTGCTCTTAGCGTAAGGGTAGTAGCCACACATCCGGTGCTTTCCGGACCGGCCTATGAGCGA
>JAUVKN010000299.1 GCA_030596245.1 Bacteroidia bacterium
CCGCTCAAAGGCACTTTGGCACCTGGAAGTGTCTGGTTGGAAATGCAAAAAAATGGAAGAAGGGCCCAGTTTCACTTTCCACAGCGATCAATGGTTATGCTATTGTTCTGGAAGCCACTGTTTCCGAACAATATAGGGAGAATTTCACCATACAATTCCGATGGGATAATTCACGGTTTACTTTTGGTGAAATTATAGAAATTGCCGGCAGTACTCCCATCCCTCCCTATCTGAACAGGGATGCAGAGGAGAGTGACAAGGAGCGCTATCAGACCATTTACAGCCGGGACCTGGGGTCTGTTGCTGCACCAACTGCCGGATTGCACTTTACAGAGAGGATGATGCAGCAGCTCAAGGAGGATGGAATTCGTACCGCTGAGCTCACCCTGCACGTGGGTGCAGGCACTTTTGTACCGGTAAAAGAGACCAATGCCCGAAACCATTCCATGCATGCCGAACTGGTAGTAGTTAGCCTTGCGTTTCTGGAACAATGGGCAGCCCGGACTGATGGTTTAATCGCTGTGGGCACCACAAGCTCCAGGAGCCTTGAGTCCCTTTATTGGCTGGGTGTGAAACTCCTAATAGGTGACTTACTTGACCCTGAGCAGATAACCTTGAAGCAGTGGGAAAATGAGCGTTTGTCCGGAGATTTTACGCTTAAAGAGAGCCTGAATGCTCTGATTGAGTATTGCAGAGAGAAAAAACTGGATCAGTTTCATTTCTCCACCCAGCTTATGATTGTACCTGGCTACATTTTCAAAGCCATCAGCGGACTTATCACTAATTTTCATCTTCCTAAAAGCACATTGTTGCTGCTGATTGCTGCATTTATTGGTGAGGATTGGAAAAAGGTATATGAGTTTGCAGAGCAGCATCAATACAGGTTTCTGAGCTATGGAGACAGCTCCCTGCTTCTACCCGGAAAACAGTAAAAATTATAACATTGATCTGAGCAGAGAAGCAAAGCGAACAATATCCTCTGTAGTGGTGTCGAAAGAGCACATCCAACGTACCTCCGAGCGTTCTTCATCCCAAACATAGAAGAAGAACTGCTCCTGCAACCTGGGAATAATGGCTGCTGGAATTCTCGCAAAAACTGCATTGGATTCAACCTTTTGGGTTACTTCTACCCCGGGAATATCCTTAACAGCTAAGAAAAGCTCCTGCGCCATGCGATTTGCGTGAAGCGCATTTCTTTTCCACAGATCATTCGCCAGGTAGGAATCGAATTGAGCTGCGATATACCTCATTTTGGATGCCAGCTGCATGCCCTGCTTTCTCAGATATTTGAAGTCTTCACAAAGTGCGTTATTGAAGAATACCACAGCCTCCCCATACATCATCCCATTTTTGGTCCCCCCGAAAGAGAGGACATCCACCCCGGCGCCCCCGGTCATTTCATAAAAGGTGCTCTCCAGAGCTACAGCTGCATTGCCGATCCGTGCTCCATCCATATGTAAATACATATCATTGGAATGGGCGTAATCAGCCAGCTTCCGGATCTCATTAAGGGTGTACAGAGTGCCCAGCTCGGTGGACTGCGTGATGGAGATTACCCTGGGTTGCACATGATGTTCAAATCCTATTCCATGCATGTGCCCGGCAATCAATTCAACAGTCAGTTTCCCGTCCGGCGCACTCACTGTAAGCAATTTACACCCGGTAAACTTCTCCGGAGCCCCGCATTCATCCACATTGATATGGGCACTGTCCGGACAAATAACCGCATGATAAGGCCGGGTAACAGATGAGAGTCCCAACACATTGGCTGCAGTGCCGATAAATACAAAAAATATCCCGGTATCCTCACCAAAGATCTGCTTCATCCGGGCAATGGTCTTTTCGGTATATGGATCATCTCCATAGGCGATCACGTGTCCGTTGTTCACAGATGCCATCGCTTCCAGTATGTCAGGATGAACACCTGCATTGTTATCACTGGCAAATCCGCGTCGGTTTATTGATTCAGACATCGCTTAAAACTTTTCATCATATTTGGTCCAGAGCATATCTCCCAGTTCCCACGCTTTGTGAACCACCTTATCACCCCACATCAGCGTATAGTTGGTCAGGTAGTCGTTCAGGTCACTCTCCTCCCCTTTCAGGTGCATCTCCAGTGCTTGCTTCTCAAAAAAGGCTTGTGCAGAAAACAGCTCCTCCTGCCACTGGTCCCAAACTTCATTCACATCGTACCGCATTTCTCCCCATCTCTGGGAGGTCAATGTTCCCAGACGGTTGAAGGCCCACCAGGCCGACCCGGTGGTATACCCATTGGGTCTTCCGGGAGTTTTATAAGATTGTGGAAGGTCAGCAACCGAACAATAGACGGGGATATAGATGGAGGTGGAAACATTGTCCTGTGCCAGCCAGACCACGCCTCCAATCTCATCAGGCAACCAATCCCTGCACTGAATAATGGTTGCATACATGGTATACCACCTTGCAATGGTACGTTCGCCACGCCATCCCCAACCTCCATTGATACGGAAGAGTTTATTCATATCATAGGGCAAATGAGGATTGGCCAGGGGTGAGATAACACTGTTGCCCTTGTCATCAGTTACCACCATATCTTTGGTCATATCAAATGGAGTACCCTCGTAATAATCTGAAAAGAGACTCCTTAAGTCAGATAGCGTCACAGGTTGATCCGGTTTTACGGAGAAGGGATAGTTTTCGGCATTGGGATCAAGTTCCAACGAAGGTGCAAGTAAGGTAAATACCCGCCACTCCCTGCGCCGGGCTGCCAGTGAGGTCCGGCTTTTCGGCGCATAGACATAGCAGAACCGGAACTCCTCTCCTTCCTGCCACCACCCCTGTTCTGCAGCCACACTGAATACATTATCACTGGCCATAAAGTAATCAGGATTGTTCAAGTTGATCTTCTTGATGGTACTGGCATTTGCATTCACCGAAATATGGTTATCAGGTACTCGCTGAGCAGCCCAGACAGAACCCACTTTTCCTTTACTCGGACCCATGATTTCGAAGTGCCACACCTCTTTCTTATCAGCAATGGTGAGGCACTCGCCATAATCGTTCCATCCATAAGCAGCTGTCAGTTCACCCGCCAGTGCAATGGCTTCCCTGGCTGTTTTGCACCGTTCCAGCATCAGTTGGCACAGGCGCTGACAATCGATCAATCCTTCGTCCGATTGCAGCTCATCTCTTCCACCAAAGGTCGATTCGCCGATCCCCAGCTGGTACTGGTTCATGGAGGGGTAGGCCGTATTAAGGAACTGATAGGTCTCCCTGACCTGGGGGATCTCACCAATGGGAATATGACTGTACGTGGGCATTAAAAATGAATCACACGCCACCCTTTTATACATGGGAGTCGTTGCCCCTTTCGGGTGCTTTTTTGCAGGAGTTACATCCATCCATGAGCGGGTCCTGTGGCTATCATCCGTATGAGAAGTAATCACCGATCCATCTGCAGTAGCAGCTTTCCCGGCTGTAATGGAAGTGCATCCATCTGCATGCCCTCCTTCCCAATCAGGGTGCTGCGCCTGTGTGGTTACTATCAAAAAACATAACAAACCTGACACAAGACAGACGGACTTCATAATGCTCATTTTATGGTTTAAGTTCACTAAGATAATTAAATTGACCTTGCTCTAAACGTCTAAATCGGTCAATTACCCAAGATCTGGAATTTATAATATCACAATAGGGATAATGCTGGATCGTTGGTCAGTAACATATTTTATAAAATAACTACCACCCGATAATCTTGATAGATCATAATATTTTCTTTCGTAATGTGCAAGAGTTACATCCTGTTCGAAATAGACAATTTTTCCGGTAATATCGGTAATCAATAAGTATCCCAGAAACTCATTGGCTGAATTGTTATATATGAAGAATTGGCCGCTACTCGGATTTGGTGCCACAATGAAGCACTCCGGAGGATCGTTCACCTCATAACATTTATATCCGAATTCCTCTAAATCAAAATAATTTATCATCTGCTTTGCCATTTCGCAGGGCCTGTTCATTAGAAAATCCAAAAGATTATTCTCAATGTCGTTCTCCCAACTTGTGGTACTGGATGGATAGTTCCATCTAGAAATATGACTGGATAACTCAGGCCGGTACTGATCCATGATTGCATTCAGTTTGCCAGATATTTTTCCCGGTGTAAACTCCTTATTCAGGATTTCAGCAAACCTGTCAATGAACAGGGACCTGAAATTGTTGTTCTTCAATAAGTTTCTCAGCAAGAGAGAAGATACAGACTCTGTGTTCCATGGCCGTTCCCCTTCTTCCAACATGGCATGATCAAAGATATCGGGGATGGTACGGCTATAGGCCACATCCAGGTCGAAAAAAATCCATCTCCATTTTCCCTCCGGTGTCTGAGGTCTCCACAATTTCTGATTATTCCCCGGCCAGTCCCAGTTTGAGAGAAACATTTCTGCGATGACGTAATCCACCAAACTATGAATATCGATCTGGGATTTAACATACTCATAATTATAATCGACCGATAGATCATTTTGGTCAATATATTCTGCCACTCTTTTATAATGTAAATTGGAACCGGCATCAACCAGGGCAATATTGGCATTGATCATATCAATGGAATCTTTGTTAAACCCATAAGTATACTCAATATATCTCTCGTCGATTCTATCCCTAAGGGTATGAATGCCCCAATACTCGCCGTTAATGTACACGATTACAGGTTGATAGTCCTGGATTTCAATATCTAAATCGCGCACAATTTCATGGGCTAACACATCCCTGATGGTGGCTTCATCAATCGATGATCCTCCCATGGTGGCCCTTAACAGGAATCTCTTGTAAGAATTAACCGATTTTTGAGGCAGTAACTGATAATTGAAATAGCTATCTCCGTACTCCTCTCTTGCATAAACTCTAACCCACATTGCAGCAAATGTGCCATAAATCAAGAAATATCAGTTAATAACCCTCTAGTTTATTAACAATTACAGATTTGCTATTTTCTATATGTTTGAATATTAACAATATGCAATTTATCCTTTTAGTAAAACACAAA